>JAYVDE010000054.1:0-7889 GCA_043749575.1 Burkholderiaceae bacterium
TGTCGCCCGCCTTGACGCGGCCATCGCGCACCGCGACGTCGAGCGCGAGGGGAATCGAGGCGGCCGACGTGTTGCCGTGCTGGTCAACGGTGACGACCATTTTTTCCATCGGCAAATGGAGTTTTTTGGCGGTGCTCTTCATGATGCGGATGTTGGCCTGGTGCGGGATCAGCCAGTCGATCTCGGCCGGCGTCATGTTGGCGTGCTCCAGCACTTCATTGGCGACCTGTTCGAGCACCGAGACGGCCAGCTTGAACACCGCCGCGCCATCCATGTACAGAAAGCCGCTGCCGGCGAGCGCACCGTTGACCAAGTTGGCCGGCACGCTCAAAATGTCGGCGTAGCGGCCATCGGCATGCAGCTTGGAGGCCAGGATGCCGGGCTCGCTCGATGCGCTCAACACGATGGCGCCGGCGCCGTCGCCGAACAGCACGCAGGTGCCGCGGTCGTTGAAGTCGAGGATGCGCGAGAACACCTCGGCGCCGATCACCAGCGCGCGGCGGGCGGTGCCGGTGCGGATCAGCGCATCGGCCAGCGTCAGCGCGTAGACGAAGCCCGAGCACACCGCCTGCACGTCGAAGGCCGGGCAACCGACGATGCCCAGCTTGTGCTGCACGATGCAGGCGGTAGACGGGAACACCATGTCCGGCGTCGAGGTGGCCACGATGATCAGGTCGATGTCGGCGGGCTGCAGGCCGGCCGCTTCGATCGCCTTGCGGGCGGCGCCCACGGCCAGATCGCTGGCGTTGGTGTCGGCATCGACGAAGTGGCGGGCGCGGATGCCGGTGCGCTCGACGATCCACTCGTCCGAGGTCTCGATGCCGCGCTCGGCCAGTTCGGCCGCCAGGTCGGCATTCGTCACGCGGCGCGCGGGCAGCAGGCTGCCGGTACCGGCGATGCGGGTGTGCTGGGGCAAGCTGGCGGGCAAGGCAGTGGGGCTGGGGTTCATGCGGCTTTGGCGGACGGCGCGGTTGGGGCTTGCGGATCGGTAGCCGACGGCCCGGACGGCGGCACTGACGGCGGCACCGACGGCAGCGATAACGGCGGCACTGACGGCAGCACGGCCAGCGTGTTGCGGATGCGGTCATGCACCCGGTCGAGCAGCCGATTGCGCGCCGCATCATAAGCCCGGGCCAGCGCCCGCTCGAAGGCAAACGCGTCCGACGAGCCATGGGCTTTGAAGACCAAACCACGCAGGCCCAGCAGCGCACCGCCGCTGTAACGGCGGTGGTCGACCCGGTCCTTGAAGCGCTTGAGCACCGGCATGGCCACCAGCGCGGCCAGCTTGGACAGCGGCGAGCGGGTGAATTCCTGCTTGATGAACTGGCTCATCATGCCGGCCAGGCCTTCGCTGGTCTTGAGCAGCACATTGCCGACAAAGCCATCGCAGACCACCAGGTCGGTGGTGCCCTTGAAGATGTCGTTGCCTTCGACATTGCCGTGGAAGTTGATCTGGCCGGCCGCCGCCGCGCTGCGCAGCAACTCGCCGGCTTGCTTGATCACCTCGCTGCCCTTGGTCGCCTCTTCGCCGATGTTGAGCAGGCCGACGCTGGGTTCTTCGGTGCCGTCGAGTGCACTGACCAGCGCACTGCCCATCACCGCAAACTGCAGCAGGTGCTGGGCCGTGCAGTCGACGTTGGCACCGAGGTCGAGCACCTTGGTGAAGCCGCCCAACATGTTGGGCAGCAGCGCGGCAATGGCCGGGCGGTCGATGCCGTCAAAGGTCTTCAGCACATAACGGGCGAGCGCCATCAGCGCACCGGTGTTGCCGGCCGAGACGCAGACATCGGCGCCCGCCAGGCCGCCGTCACCGCGTTTGAGCTGGCTGATCGCCACCCGCATCGATGAATCACGCTTGCGGCGCAGCGCCACCTCGACACTGTCGTCCATCGCCACCACCTCGGTGGCCGTGACCAGCGTGGTGCGCGGCCAGCCCTGGGCCGGCGCCAGGGCGGCGGCTGTGCCCACCAGCACCAGGTCGGCGTCGGGGTGGGCCGCCAGAAACTGCCGGCAGGCCGGCAGCGTGACCGACGGCCCATGGTCGCCACCCATGCAATCGACCGCCACGCGAACGCGCGACAGCGGCATCAAGGCCGGGTGCAAGACGGAAGCGATGGGCACGTGAGGGCGGCGGGATGAAGCGGTCAAGGGCGGCGTGGCGACAGCGCGGGTGGGTCTACGACCGCCAACAGCTGCCAGACGGTAGGCGATGTGCCCGACCGGCACAAGCGGACCCGCCCTGAGGACCGATGAAAGCCGCTGGCACGCCGCTGCTCGGCAACAAAAAAACCCGGCCGCGCGGCAAGCGGGGCCGGGTTGTCTTGACTGGCATCAACGGCAGCAAACCGCCGTGAAGCTGCCAGGCCCGACTTGGCGGACGCTGGCCACGGCGACGCGCAGCAGGATCAGGCGTCGGCCTTGCTCTTGAGCACCTTGCGGCCGCGGTAGAAACCGGTGGGGCTGATGTGGTGGCGCAAGTGCACTTCACCGGTGGTCGGCTCGATGGCGATGCCCGGGGTCACCAGGGCATTGTGCGAGCGGTGCATGCCGCGCTTGGAAGGCGACTTCTTGTTCTGTTGAACGGCCATGGAGATCTCCTGATCGGGCTCGGCCCCAGACTGGCCGGGCGCCCTTGCGAAATGTCAGCGTCGTGCTGCTGCGTGGTGCTGCTGCTGCGAACTGCTGCTGCGAACTGCTGCTGCGTAAAGGTATGGCGGCAAGGGTTCTGCGGCGGTGCCGACCTCAGCGCTGTTGCGCCAAATGTCTTGCCGGGCCGACGCGCTTGCCACCAAGGAAAGCCCGCGAGTGTAGCACTGTGCTGGCCCGCCCCGGGCACTTGGCCAGCGCAGGGCGCATCAGGCTTTGCCACCCGGGCCCTTGCCCGACTTCAAGGCCTGCAGCGCCGCAAACGGGTGGGGCCGCTCAGGCAGGTCTTCTTCGACCTCGTCCGCGCCCACCGCCATCGGCAGCGGCTGCGGGCACCGGTCGTGCCGCGGCACGATCGGCAGCGCCAGCAGCAGTTCGTCCTCGACCAGCTCACGCAGGTCGAGCGCGCGGCTGAGCGCCAGCACGTCGTCGTCGGATGCGGCGTCCAGCGCCTCGGCCTCGGCCTCGCCGTGCACAAAGCGCAGCCGCCGCTCGAAGGCCAGCGGCACCTCGAACGGCTGCAGGCAGCGCTGGCAGGTCAGCCAGACGGGCGCCTGGGCCGACAGCGCCAACCACAACTCACCGTCGCCGGCGGCAGCGGGCAGCCGCTCGCCACGCGCCGACCACGCCACGTCGAGCAAAGCGCCGCCCTGCAGGGGCGATTGCGAGTCGGCCAGCCGCGTCAACGTGGCCCCGGGCCAATGCCCGGCGAGTTGGCCGCCCTCGGTGGCGAAGGCGACCATTTCAAGCCGCAAGGGGTCGTGCTGGCGTTTCATGGAGTCAGTGTACGGTGGCAGGGTGGGAGACAATTCCAACGATGCCGACCCTGCCGCTTAGCTCACCAAATTCTGCCCCAAACGCTGCCCCAAACGCCGCGTTGAACGCCGCGTTGAACCCCACCGCCATGCCCGGCCCCGCCCTGCCCCGGCCGCGCCTGGTGCTGGGCTCCACCTCGCCGTACCGGCGCGACCTGCTGCAGCGGCTGCGGCTGCCCTTCGACACCGATGCGCCACGCGTCGACGAGACGCCGCGGCCCGGCGAAGCGCCGGCCGCGCTGGCGCTGCGGCTGGCGCTGGAGAAGGCCCATGAGGTGGCCTCGCGCCACCCCGGCGCGGTGGTGATCGGCGCCGACCAAGTGGCCGACCTGGCGGGCCAAGCCCTGGGCAAGCCCGGCAGCCATGGCCGCGCGGTGGCGCAGTTGCAGGCGCTGCGCGGCCAGCGCGTGGTCTTCCACACTGCCGTGGCGGTGGTGCGCGCCGACACCGGTTTTGCGCAGGCGCTGCTGGCCCCGGTGACGGTGACCTTCCGCGACCTGGCCGACGCCGAGATCGAGCACTACCTGCAACTGGAGCAGCCCTACGACTGTGCCGGCAGCGCCAAATGCGAGACGCTGGGCATCGCGCTGCTGGAGGCGATCGAGTCCGACGACCCCACCGCCCTGGTGGGCCTGCCCTTGATCCGCACCTGCGCCCTGCTGCGCCAGGCCGGCATTGAACCCTTGGCGCCGGCATGAGCCCGTACGGCCGCCCGAAGGGCTCATACACCGCAATGCGAAGCATGGAGGTTGCCTGATGAATGCTCGCCAAGGCAAGCTGGTGCTGGTGCCCAACACCCTCGACCTCGGCACCGACCATGAAGTCGACCTGCGCGACGTGCTGCCCCACGCGGTGATTGTTCGGGCGGCCACGCTGGGCTATTGGGTCGCCGAGAACGCCAAGACCACCCGCGCGCTGCTCAAACGGGTCGACCAGCTGGTGCCGCTGGCACAGCCGCTGCAGTTGATCCAGATCAGCGAGCTGCCGCGGCCGGCCAAGGGGGGCGGTGCAGCCAAAGCCAGTGCGGCCGCCGTCGACCTGAAGCCGCTGCTGGCACCCGCGCTGGCCGGCCACGACATCGGGCTGTTGTCGGAAGCCGGTTTGCCGGCGGTGGCCGACCCCGGCGCGGCGCTGGTGCAAGCCGCCCACGCGCTGGGCATCACGGTCGAGCCGATGGCCGGGCCCAGCGCACTGTTGCTGGCACTGGCCGCCAGCGGGCTGAACGGCCAGAGCTTCGCCTTTGTCGGTTATCTGCCGGTGGACGCCAGCGCGCGTGCCGCCCGCATCCGCGAGCTGGACCTGCTGTCGCGCCGGCAAGCGCAGACGCAGATTGCGATCGAGACGCCCTACCGCAACGACACGCTGCTGGCCGCGCTGGTCGAGCACCTGCAGCCCAGCACCCGCCTGGCGGTGGCCTGCGGGCTGACGCTACCGGGTGAACGCTGCGAAACCCGCACGGTGGCCGCCTGGCGCAGCAAGCCGGTGTCGCCGCTGGGCGGCCGGCTGCCGGCGGTGTTCAGCTGGCTGGCAGCTTGACGGGGCGCGGCTTAAAGCCCGGTCAGGCGTTGCCGCCGCCCAGCAGCGAGCCCACCTTGCGCCGGCTGCGCAGGTTGGGCGCCAGACCGCGCAGCGGCGCTGGTGTCGCGCTCTTCTCCCAGGCGGGCTTGGCCTCGCTGGTCGCGGCGGTCGGCTCGTAAGGCTTGTCGAAGAACGGATCGGCCGCGGCCGCCGACGGCGCATAGGTGCGGCGCGGCCGATCAGCGTCGCGGGCAAAGCGCTCGCTGTCGCGCGGGAAACGCTCGGCGTCACGGGGTGCGCGGTCAGCCTCACGGGGTGCGCGGTCGGCATCACGCGGTGTGCGGTCGGCATCCCGCAGCACGCGATCCGCGTCACGCGGCGCACGCTCGGCTTCACGCGGCGCCCGTTCGGCATCGCGCGCCGGGCCGGCCGTGGCCGCTACGGCCGCCTCGTCGGGCACCTCAGTCGCAACCTCGCGCGACCGGTAGGGCACACGGCGCGGCCGGTCGTCCACCAGCTCGAAGGGCTCGACTTCGATCTTCTTCTTGAGCAGCCGCTCGATGTCGCCCACCAGGCGCATGTCTTCCCGGTCGACCAGCGTGACCGCCAGACCCGACGCGCCGGCACGGCCGGTGCGGCCGATGCGGTGCACATAGTCTTCGGGGTTGTACGGCACGTCGAAGTTGAAGACCGCCGGCAGATCGGCGATGTCCAGCCCGCGGGCCGCCACATCGGTGGCCACCAGCACATCGACCTCTCCGCGCTTGAAGGCGTCCAGCGACTTCAGCCGTTCGTCCTGCGATTTGTCGCCGTGCAGCGCCGCGGTCTTCAAGCCCTCGCGCTCGAACGAGCGTGCCAGGCGCGCCGCGCCCAGCTTGGAGTTGACGAACACCAGCGCCTGCGAGAGCTCACGGGTCTTGATCAACTGGCGCACCACGGCGCGCTTGTCGTCCTCGTCCACGCTGTAGAAGCGCTGCTCGACATTGGTGGCGGTGGCGTTGGGCCGTGCCACCTCGACCGTGATCGGGTCTTGCAGGTAACTTTGCGCCAGCTTGCGGATCTCGGGCGAAAAGGTCGCCGAGAACAACAGCGTCTGCCGGTTGCCCTTGGGCAGGTAGCTCAGGATGCGCTGCAGATCGGGCAAAAAGCCGATGTCAAGCATGCGGTCAGCTTCATCGAGCACCACGTATTCAACCTGGTTGAGCACGCAGTTCTTGGCCTCGATGTGGTCGAGCAAGCGGCCCGGCGTGGCGATCAACACCTCGACGCCCTTTTTCAGCTCGGCCGTCTGCGGCTTCATGTCGATGCCGCCAAAAACCACCATCGAGCGCAGCTGGGTGTGCTTGGCGTAAGTCTTGACGTTGTTGGCCACCTGGTCGGCCAGCTCACGGGTGGGCGTGAGCACCAGCGCGCGCACTGGATGGCGCGCCGGCGACATCGACGCCGTCTCGTGCTTCATCATCTTTTGAAGAAGCGGGATGGAGAAGGCTGCCGTCTTGCCGGTGCCGGTTTGCGCCGCCCCCATCACGTCGCGGCCGGCCAGCACCAGCGGGATCGCCTTGGCCTGGATCGGCGTCATCGCCGTGTAACCAGAATCGGCCACGGCGCGCAGCAGCTTGGCATCGAGCGGCAGCGTGTCGAAACGCTGCGGTGCGGCATCGGCGGCGGCCTGTTCGGGTGACAGGGCGGTCGAATCGTCGGTGGGGGTGTGGTCGGTCATCAGCCCGGTATTATCCCTGAGTGATGAAATTTGCGGGTTGGCCTGCTTCGTGGCGTGAATAAGCCGGGCGCGGCTCTCTAAAATCCATCGGCCTTTCTCGCCTGGCCGCACAGACGGCCCGGCCCTTGCGCCGACCTGCCGACCTGCCGACCTACCTACCTACGCATGAAGATCATCCTGTTGGGGCCTGATGGCCAGGTCGGCTGGGAACTGCGCCGCGCCCTGGCGCCGATCGGTGAGGTCATCGCCCTGACACGCGGCGACGGCAGCACAGGCCCCTGTGGCGACCTGGGCCGGCCCGACGCACTGGCCGCCACCGTGATAGCACTGCGGCCCGACATCGTCGTCAACGCCGGCGCCTACACCGCAGTCGACAAGGCCGAGAGCGATGCCGACACCGCGCGCACCGTCAACGCCCTGGCCCCCGGTGCGCTGGCCCGTGCCATGGCCCGCCTGGGCGGCTGGCTGCTGCACTACAGCACCGACTACGTCTTCGACGGCAGCGGCGACCAGCCGAGAAACGAGGCTGCGCCCACCGGCCCGCTCAGCGTTTACGGCCGCACCAAGCTGGAAGGCGAAGAGCTGATCCGCGCCAGCGGCTGCCGGCACCTGATCTTGCGCACCAGCTGGGTGCATGCCGCGCGCGGCGGCAACTTTGCCCGCACCATGCTGCGCCTGGCCGCCGAGCGCGACCGCCTGACCGTGATCGACGACCAGGTCGGCGCGCCCACCGGCGCCGACCTGCTGGCCGACATCGCCGCCCATGCACTGCGCCGGGCCGCAACCGACGACACGCTCAGCGGCACCTACCACGCCGCAGCGGCGGGCGAAGTGACTTGGTGCGGCTACGCCCGCCACGTGATCGGCTGGGCGCAGCAACGCGGCGTGGCGTTGAAGGCCGGCCCCGCTGCCGTGCACGCCACGCTGACCCGCGACTACCCCAGCCCCGCCACCCGGCCGTTGAACTCCAGGCTGGACACCACGCTGCTGCGCCGCCGCTTCGACCTGCACCTGCCCAGCTGGCAAAGCGGTGTTGACCGCATGCTGGCCGAGGCCCTGAACCTGCGTTGACCCGGCTTCGCCGAGAAAGCCCCACCCGATGAAATTCACCACCACCCGCCTGCCCGATGTCGTGCTGATCGAACCCGCCGTGTTCAGCGACGACCGCGGCTGGTTCATGGAGAGCTTCA
>JAYVDE010000055.1:0-2852 GCA_043749575.1 Burkholderiaceae bacterium
GGCCGAGGGCAAGCGCGAGGTGATCCTGTTCAACCTGTGCGGCCACGGCCATTTCGACATGGCGGCCTACAGCGACTACTTTGCAGGCAAGCTGACCGACCAGAGTTATAGCGAGGACGAGCTGGCGATGGCCTTGTCCGGCCTGCCGTCGGTGCCGGTCTGAGCGGCAGCGCCCTCCTGTAGGACAGGGCGCACCGCCTGTCGGGCGGTGCGCCGATGTTCGCGCTGAACCCCTGGGGGCATGCTCAACGCATCCCTTGCGGCCCGATGGCGAGCCAAAAAGGTTCTCAACAGAGCCAGGAGTTCCCAATGAACCACACTTTCCGTTCCCCACTCGCGCTGGCGCTCGTCGCATCCACTCTGGTGCTGGGCGCCTGCGGCAATATGTCAGCCCGGGACCGTGATACCGCCGTGGGTGCCGCTGTCGGTGGCGTGGCAGGCTCGGTGCTTACCGGAGGCAGCACGGCTGGCACTGTCGGCGGCGCCGTGGTGGGTGGCGTGATCGGCAACGAGGTCGGCAAGAAGAAGTGAGCGGGGTCTGAGGGCCTGCGGGCCCTCAGACAGCAAACTTCAGCCGCCCGGGGCAGCGGCCAAGCCTGCTGCCACCCGGCGCTGGCTTAGACAATCTTGCTGCTGTGCCCGGCCCAGTAGCGGTCCTTCAACAGCCGCTTGTAGAGCTTGCCAGTGGGATGGCGTGGCAGCTCGGCCTCGAAGTCCACCGACTTGGGGCACTTGATCGATGACAGGTGCTCGCGGCAGTAGGCGATCAGGGCCTGGGCCAGTTCGGGGCCGGCCTCGCGCATGTTGCGCGGTTGCACCACGGCCTTGACCTCCTCGCCAAACTCCTCATTGGGCACGCCCAGCACCGCGCAGTCGGCCACCTGCGGATGGTTGATCAGCACATTCTCGGCCTCTTGCGGGTAGATGTTGACGCCGCCCGAGATGATCATGTAGGCCTTGCGGTCGGTGAGGTAGAGGTAGCCCTCGGCATCCACATAACCCACGTCGCCCAAGGTCGTCCAGCCCAACGGGTGGGTGCTGCCGGCGGTCTTGGCTGGGTCGTTGTGGTACGCAAAGGGCCGGCCGTTGGCAAAGTAGACGGTGCCGGCCTGGCCGGTGGGCAGCAATTGCCCGCTGTCGTCATCGACGATGCGCAACTCGCCGATCACCGCCCTGCCCACACTGCCGGGGTGCCCCAGCCACTCGGCTGAGTTGATCATCGTGATGCCATTGCCTTCGGTGCCGGCGTAATACTCCCAAATCACCGGGCCCCACCAGTCGATCATCTGCTGCTTGATCGCCACCGGACAAGGCGCTGCGGCGTGGATGGCGCAACGCAGGCTGGACAGATCAAAGCCGCTGCGCGCGCCGGCCGGCAGCTTGAGCAAACGCACGAACATCGTCGGCACCAGTTGGCTGTGGGTGATGCTGTGTTGCGCCACCAGGCGCAGGTAGGCCTCGCCATCGAAATGCGCCATCACCACCACCGTGCCGCCCAGGCGCTGCACCCCCAGGCAGTAGCGCAGCGGCGCGGCGTGATACAGCGGCGCGGGCGACAGATAGACGGTGTCCGGGCCGATGCCGAACAACCGGCTCATCAGATCGGTGAGCGGGTTGGGGGCGTCGATGGCCAGTTCCTGCGGCGGCACGAACACCCCCTTGGGCCGGCCGGTGGTGCCGCTCGAATACAGCATGTCGCCGCCCGCCTGCTCATCGGCAATGCGCGCCACCGGCTGGCTGGCCACGGCAGCCTCGTAGGCTGACCAGCCGGCGATCAAGCCGTCCAGCATCAGCCAATGCGCCACGCCAAGACAGGCGCTGCCCAGGTGCTGCACTGCGGGCGCCATCGCTCGGCTGGCGATCACGGCCTTGGCGCCGCAATCGTCGACGATGTAGCTGAGCTCCGCCTCGGTCAAGCGGGTGCTCATCGCGGTGTAGATCAGCCCGGCGCGGTGGGCGCCCCAGCAGATCTCGAAATAGCACGGGTGGTTCTCCAGCATCAGCGCGATGTGGTCCCCTGAGCGCAGGCCCAGGGCGCGGAACAGCTGCGCCACCTGGTTGGATCTTTCGTCCAGTTGCCGGTAGCTTTGCACCTGGCCGGTATCGGCAAAGATCACGGCGGGTTTGTCGGGCGTGGCCTGGGCATGGACATGCGGATGCATCAAAGCGTCTCCGGGATCAAGGGGTTTCAGGCAGCGCGCCGTGGCCTGATTGGACGCCGGCCGGTATCCCCGCCACTGTCGCCTGGGCTACCTTGCCTCGGCAAGCATCGCCACAGGCAGCGGTGCCTTGCCCGTGGCTTGCCCCTGACCCCAACTGAGCTGCCGCGCGGCCTGCCCGGCGCAAGAGCACGCCCTCAACTGGACAACTGCTGCCAGGCCTTGTCCAGGCGTTTGGTGCTCACCGGCTGCGGCGTGCGCAGCTCTTGGGCGAAGAAGCTGACCCGCAGCTCCTCCAGCAGCCAGCGGTACTCGTCCAGCCGGGCGTCGGCCACGCCCTTCTGCTCGACTACCCGGCGGGTGTGGCGCTGCTCCAGGGGCCGCAATTCGGCCAGGCGCTGGGCGTCGCGGGCCGGGTCGGCACGCCATTTGTCCAGGCGCAGCGTGACGGCCTTGAGGTAGCGCGGGTAGTGCTGCAACTGGGTGTAGCCCGCCTGCAGCAAGAAGCGCATGGGCATCAGGCGCTGCAGCTGGCCGGTGATGTCGTCGGCCACCTCCTTGGCCGGCCGGCTGTCCTTCAACTTGCGCTGCGCTGCGGCGTATTCGACCAGGATGGCACCCGCCAGCCTGGCCACCTCCTGCGCGATCAGGTTGAGCCGGCTGCGGCCCTCGGTGATGCGGGCATTGAAGGCG
>JAYVDE010000056.1:0-2846 GCA_043749575.1 Burkholderiaceae bacterium
GTCAGCGGGCGCAGGTTGCGGGTCAGGGTGGAGGCGTCCATGCCCATGCGCGCGGCCAGATCAGATGGCGAGATCGGCCCCAGCGACAACACGTGCGACAGCAGCGAAAACTGCGAACCCTTCAGCCCGGCCTGCGCCAGCTCGGCGTCATACAGCTTGGACACGCTGCGCAGCAACTGGCGCAGCTTGAAGTTGGTGCAGCCCAGGGGCGGCGTGGGCAGCGGTGTGGGCAGCGGTGTGGACCGCGGTGTGTCGGCAGGTTTCATGTCACACTTGTATATGCAATGGTTGCAATTGCAGATGATCTCTCGGAAGAGTACCACCCATGAGCAGCGCCACCCTAACGTCGTCAGCGCCTGCAGCGTCGCCGCTTGCAGCCGCACCGTCTGCCGCATCGCCGCCCGCCGCAACCCGGCCGGCCGACCCGCTGCTCAGCGCACCGCTGCTGCCCACCTTGCTGCGCTTTGCGCTGCCCAACATGTTGGCGATGCTGGCCACTGCGCTGGCGGCCATCGCTGAAACAAGCTATGTCGGCAGCTTCGGCGTGGCCTCGCTGGCCGGCATGGCGCTGGTGTTTCCGATGGTCATGTTCCAGGGCATGTTGTCGGCCGGGGCGATGGGCGGTGGCGTGTCGTCGGCCATTAGCCGGGCGTTTGGCGCGGGCGACGAGGCAAGGGCCAATGCGCTGGCGGTGCACGCGATGTGGATCGGCATCATCGCCGGCAGCGTCTACATGGCGCTGATGCTGGCCTTCGGGCCGGCGCTGTTCGCGGCGCTGGGCGGCAGCGGCGAAGCCCTGTCGCAGGCGGTCGCGTTTGCCAAGGTCGCGTTCCTCGGGTCGATCTTCGTCTGGCTGGTCAACACCTTCGCCTCGGTGTTGCGCGGCTCGGGCAACATGGCCGTGCCGTCGGCCACCCTGCTGACCTTGTCGGTTGCGCAGGTGCTGATCGGCGGCGCGTTGGGCCTGGGCTGGGGGCCGCTGCCCCGGCTGGGCATGGCCGGCGTGGCGGCCGGCCAAGTGGTGGCCTATGCCGCGGGTGCGCTGTTCCTGCTGGCCTACCTGCGCACCGGTCGGTCGCGCGTCCACCTGCGGGTGCGTGCGACACCGCTGCAATGGCCGCTGCTGCGCGACATCCTGAAGGTGGGCGCCTTCGCCTGCATCTCGCCGCTGCAGACGGTGTTGACGATCCTGATCGTGACCCGGCTGGTGGCGCATTTCGGCACCGTGGCGCTGGCCGGTTACGGCATCGGTACCCGGCTGGAATTTCTGCTGGTGCCAATCGCCTTTGCGATCGGCGTGGCGTCGGTGCCGCTGGTGGGCATGGCCATCGGCGCCGGCAAGGTGGCCCGGGCGCGCCGCGCGGCCTGGATGGCCGCCGCGCTGGCTGGCGGTTTGCTGGGCGTGCTGGGGCTGCTGCTGGCGCTGCTGCCCGACCTGTGGACCGCGCGCTTCACCGACGACCCCGCGGTGATCGCCTCGGCGGCGCTGTACTTTCGGTGGGCCGGCCCCTGCTACGGCATGTTCGGCCTGGGCTTGTGCCTGTACTTCTCGTCGCTGGGTGCCGGCAAGGTGGCCGGCCCGGTGTTGGCGGGCACGCTGCGGCTGGTGTTGGTGGGCCTCGGCGGCTGGGTATTGGCGCTGCTGCAGGCACCACCGTGGACGATCTTCGCGTTGGTGGCGCTGGGCATGGCCGTCTACGGCCTGGCGACGGTGGCGGCGGTGCGCTACACCCGTTGGGGCACCGAGCGCTGAAGATCCACCGGCAGGCTGGCCGGCCAGCGCTGGCCCCGCCGGGTCAAGCCGACGCGCTGCGGGTCGGCCAAGTGGCCAGCAACAAGCCCAGCAAGGCCAACACCAGTGCGGCGAGGTGGCCGCTGCCGAAGGGCTCGTCCAGCAAGCCCACGCCGACTGCCGCGGCGGTGATCGGCAGCAGCACGGTGAACAGCCCGGCCTGTGGCGCCGGCACCTGGCCCAGCCCCTTCATCCACAACCACACCGTGGCCACGCTGGCGGCCAGCGCGTAGAACAGCAGCAGCGCCCAGGTCTCGGCCGGCACGGCGCTGAAATCAAACTGCAGCGCCTGCCACAAGCCCAGCGGCGTGATCAGCGCCAGGCCCCACAGGTTGATCAGCGCGCTGATGCGGCGTGGCGACACGCGCCCGGTCAGGCGTTTGCCGATCACCACATAGGCGGCTTCGCAGAACACCGCCACCAGCAGCAAGGCATGGCCGACCAGCGACTGCGCTGGGCTGTTGCTGGCCAGGCCCGCGGCTGCGGTGTCCACCGGCGTTCGCGCCAGCGCCAGCAGCACGATACCCAGCGCCGCGCAGGCGATGGCCGCCACCGTGCGCCGGCTGATGCGCGCGCCAAGCCACCAGCGGCTGAGCAAGGCCACCGCGGCGGGTATGGCGGCCATCACCACGCCGGCCGCCACGGCGGAGGTCAGCAGCACGCCGTAGAGCATGCAGATCGAAAACAGGAAGTTGCCGAGGAAGCTTTCCCAAAACAGCAGCCGGCGGTCTTGCGCCGACAGCGCGGCTTCATCCGGGCCGCGCCGAACCCAGTGCAGCATGGCCAGCGCGGCAATACCGAAGCGCAGCCAGGCCAGCAGAAAGACCGGCAGCGTGGCCACCAGCAAGCGTGACAGGCCGACATAACTGCCGACCAGCGCCATGCTGGCGGCCAGGCAGGCGTAGGCGAGCCACGGCACCCCCGCTGGGGTCATCGGGCCGCGGCGGGCGCAGCGGCCGCCACGGCCGCAGCAGCCGAGCAGTCAGGCCGCAGCGGCTCAGAACATCGCCGCATACCGCGCCAGCTCCCAATCGCTGACATGCCGCGCATGGGC
>JAYVDE010000057.1:0-2842 GCA_043749575.1 Burkholderiaceae bacterium
TCCGCGCCTCGTCGTCGTCCGGGTACTTGGCGGCCAGCGCGTCGAAGGCTTGAGAGCGCGCCAACTGGCGGGCTCGCTCGGGATTGTTGGCGAAATCGGCGTAGTAGCTGGCCACCGCCTCGATGTAGTCGCGCTCGCGCTGCGTCTTGGCACCCACGCGCCGGCCCTGATCGATCACTGCCGCGGCCGCTTTGGCGGCCTCGGGCGATGCACCTTGCCCGGCGAGCGGGTTGTTCATCAGCAAAGCGGCGATACCGAAGGTGGCGACCGCGCAACCGGGATCGTCTTGCAACACACGTCGGAAGGCTTTCTCGCCGGCCGAGAACCAGAACGAATGCAGCATCGCGACGGAACGCTGCAACTCCTTCTGCACTTTGGCGTCACAGGAGTTGGAAAAGCTGACCCGGCCGAGCTGGCCCTTGCCCTCCGCCGCTTCGTGTCCGAACGAAGGGCCGGCCAGTACACCTATCAGGGTCAGAGCGGCCGCTGCCGCGATTGGCGTGATGCGCATGGTTCCTCCTTGGCACACCGGCTCGGCACGCAGGAACGCCCTGCAAGTCGCCGGGACGCGGTCATTCTGCTCGCGGCTGTCGCCGGGTGCAATACGGCGACCCCCCCGCCCTAAGGCAACGCCGAGCAGCGTGGCGAGGCAGCCGCCGTCCACCGGCGCGCGGCGGCTTTACATAAGGCACCAGCTGCCCATCCGCTCGAGCCCCGAGGGGAGTTTCATGCAGTGGGAGCCCACGTGACCGGGCAGAGCTGACCCATTCGCGCCGCAACCGCGATAGTCAGCCCGCTGCAGCGGGCGGCAGCTTGCGACCCCGTAGCCTCCGGCACCGCAACGGCCGCCGCATGGCAGCTGAGACAATCCGGGCACCATGAACGATGTCGATTCACTGTCTGAATTGCTGGCCCTGCTGCAGGCGCTGATTCGGCCCTCTGCGCTGATCGAGATTGCGGTGTTGGTGGTGTGCCTGGGCCTGGCCTGGGCGGTGGTCGCCGGGCTGCGCCCCCGCAACGAGTCGGCCGAGGTCGGCCTCTGGTTCGGCCGGCGCGGTTTCGACGGCGTGCTGTTCCCGCTGCTGGCCTTGGCTTTGGCGGGGCTGGGGCGGCTGGCGCTGCGCAACCATGTGCCGGTGGCGGTGTTCCAGTTGGCCATGCCGCTGCTGATCAGCCTGGCGCTGATTCGGGTGTCGGTGCGGGTGCTGCATGCGGCGTTTCCGGCCTCCAACCTGGTGCGCACGCTGGAGCGCACGCTGAGCTGGGGCGTCTGGATAGGCACGGTGCTGTGGATCACCGGCTTGCTGCCGCTGCTGCTGGCCGAAGCCGAGGCCCTGAGCTGGAAAGTCGGCGGTGCGCAGGTCTCGCTGCGCAGCCTGATCGAAGGTGGGCTGTCCGCCGTGGCGGTGATGCTGCTGATGTTGTGGCTGTCGGCCAGCATTGAAGCGCGGCTGCTGCGTGCCAACCAGGTCCACCTCAGTGTGCGCAAGATCGCTGCCAACGCCACCCGGGCGGTGCTGCTGCTGGTGGGCCTGCTGGTGGCGCTGTCGGCCGCGGGCATTCCGCTGGGTGCGCTCGGCGTGATGGGCGGCGCGGTGGGCGTGGGCATCGGCCTGGGCCTGCAAAAGCTGGCGGCCAATTACGTCTCGGGCTTCGTCATCCTGGCCGAGCAGTCGCTGCGCATCGGCGACATGGTCAAGGTCGACAACTTCGAGGGCCGCATCAGCGACATCACCGCCCGCTACACGCTGATCCGCGCCCTCAGCGGCCGCGAAGCCATCGTGCCCAACGAGATGATGATCACGCAGCGGGTCGAGAACCTCACCTATGCCGACAGCCAGGTGGTGTTGTCCACCGTGCTGCAGGTGGGCTATGACACCGATGTCGAGTCGCTGATGCCCAAGCTGGTCGCCGCAGTCGCCCAGGTGCCGCGGGTGCTGGCTGAACCCAGGCCGGCCATCCGGCTCTCCGCCTTTGCCGACAGCGGCCTGGAGCTGACCGTGGTGTTCTGGATCGACGACCCGGTCAACGGTCAGGCCAATGCGGTGGGCGACGTCAACCTGGCGATCCTGCGGCTGCTGAATGCCGAGGGCGTGCAGATCCCGTTTCCGCAGCGGGTGGTGCACGCGCTGGCCGCGCCGGTGCCGCTGGCCGCGGTGGTCGCATCGGCGGCTGCACCGACGGCAACGCTGGCACCGACACCGACATCGACACCAAAGACTCCGAGCGCTGCCAGCGCGGCGGCCGACAGCGCCTGAGGCTGGCGGCCGCGCGGTGCGGGCTAGGCCACCACCACCGGGATCTTGCCGATCCTGGCCTGCCACTCTTTCGGGCCGGTGTTGTGCACGCTGATGCCCTGGCTGTCCACCGCCACCGTCACCGGCATGTCCTGCACGTCGAACTCGTAGATCGCCTCCATGCCCAAGTCGGCGAAGCCCACCACCTTGGCGCCCTTGATCGCCTTGGCCACCAGGTAGGCGGCGCCGCCCACGGCCATCAGGTAGGCGCTCTGGTGCTTTTTGATGGCCTCGATCGCCACCGGCCCGCGCTCGGCCTTGCCGACCATTGAAATCAGGCCGGTTTTTTCCAGCATCATGTCGGTGAATTTATCCATGCGCGTGGCGGTGGTGGGTCCGGCCGGACCGACTATTTCGTCGCGCACCGGATCGACCGGTCCGACGTAATAAATCACGCGGTTGGTGAAGTCGACCGGCAATGTTTCGCCTTTGGCCAGCATGTCCTGAATGCGCTTGTGCGCGGCGTCGCGGCCGGTCAGCATCTTGCCGTTGAGCAGCAACGTGTCGCCCGGTTTCCAGCTGGCCACTTCGGCGCGGGTCAGGCG
>JAYVDE010000058.1:0-7860 GCA_043749575.1 Burkholderiaceae bacterium
CGGGACCATGCAGGTCTTGTGGTCGACGTGGTGCACAAACTCGTCGCGGAAGTGCTTGAGCATGGCGCGCACCGGCATCGCCGCGGCATCACCCAGCGCGCAGATGGTGCGGCCCATGATGCTTTCGGCCACGCTGTCGAGCAGCGCCAGGTCGTCGGCCTTGCCATGGCCGTGTTCCAGCCGGTTGACCAGCCGCCAGAGCCAGCCCGTGCCTTCGCGGCAAGGTGTGCACTGGCCGCAGGATTCGTGGCTGTAGAAGGCGCTCAAGCGCAGCAGGCTCTTGACCATGCAGCGGGTTTCGTCCATCACGATCACCGCGCCCGAACCCAGCATCGAGCCGGCCTTGGCGATGCTGTCGTAGTCCATCGTGCAGTCCATCATCAGATGGGCCGGCAGCACCGGCGCCGACGAGCCACCGGGGATCACCGCCTTGAGCTTCTTGCCGCCCTTGACACCACCGGCCAGCTCCAGAATCTTGGCAAACGACGTGCCCAGCGGGATCTCGTAGTTGCCGGGTCGTTCGACATCGCCGACCATCGAGAAAATCTTGGTGCCACCGTTGTTGGGCTTGCCGCATTCGAGGTAGGCCGAGCCGCCGTTGCGAATGATCCAGGGCACCGCGGCGAAGGTCTCGGTGTTGTTGATCGTGGTCGGCTTGCCGTACAAGCCGAAGCTGGCCGGAAACGGCGGCTTGAAACGCGGCTGGCCCTTTTTGCCTTCCAGCGATTCGAGCAGCGCGGTTTCTTCACCGCAGATGTAGGCGCCGAAGCCGTGAAACGCATGCAGCTGAAAGCGGTGGCTGCTGCCCAGGATCTTGTCACCCAGATAACCCGCGGCACGGGCTTCGTCCAGTGCTTCCTCGAAGCGGTCATAGACCTCGAAGATCTCGCCATGGATGTAGTTGTAGCCCACCGTGATGCCCATGGCATAGGCCGCAATGATCATGCCCTCGATCACGATGTGCGGGTTGTAGGCCAGGATGTCGCGGTCCTTGCAGGTGCCCGGCTCGCCTTCATCGCTGTTGCACACCAGGTACTTTTGCACCGGCAGCGCACGTGGCATGAAGCTCCACTTCAGGCCGGTGGGAAAGCCCGCGCCGCCACGGCCGCGCAGGCCTGAACCCTTGACCTCGGCCACCACCTGGTCGGGCGTCATGCCGGGGTGGCCCTCGGCATTGGCGGTCAGGATCTTGCGCAGTGCCTGGTAACCGCCGCGCGACTCGTAGTCCTTCAAGCGCCAATTGCTGCCGTTCAGGCCGGTGACGATTTGCGGCGTGATGTGGCGGTCATGAAAGCAGGTCGCCAGGCCGTTGTTCTGGAACTTCGAAAGGTCGAGCATGGCGTATCTCACTGGGCCTGCGTCCGAACGTGGGAAGTCAAGGTGTCGACCAGCTCGTCGAGCCGGTCGTGGCTCATCAAGCTGAGCATTTGGCGGTCGTTGACCAGCAGCACCGGCGCATCGGCGCAGGCGCCCAGGCACTCACTGGGCTGCACGGTGAACAGGCCGTCGGTGGTGGTGCCACCGGCTTCAACGCCCAGCTTGGTGCACAAGTATTCCAGCGCGGCTTGACCATTGCGCAACTGGCACGGCAGGTTGGTGCAGACGTTGAGCTTGAACTGCCCCACCGGCCGCTGGTTGTACATGTTGTAGAAGGTGGTGACCTCGTGCACAGCCATCGTTGCCATGCCCAGGTAGGCGGCGATCGCGGCTTCAGACTCGGCCGAGACCCAGCCCTGCTCCTGCTGGGCGATCGCCAGACAGGCCATCACCGCCGAGCTCTTCTGATCGGCCGGGAACTTGGCCACCTCGCGCGCAAAACGCTCGAAGGCCGCAGCGCTCAAGGCTGCCGCGTGACGCGGACTTTTGACGGAAGACACTGGGCTGCTGCTCATCGATCAATCTCGCCAAACACGATGTCCATGGTGCCGATGATCGCGACGGCGTCGGCGATCATGTGGCCGCGCGCCATCTCGTCGAGCGCGGCCAGATGCGGAAAGCCCGGCGCGCGGATCTTCAGGCGGTAGGGCTTGTTGGCCCCGTCGCTGACCAGGTAGATGCCGAACTCGCCCTTGGGGTGCTCGACGGCGGCATAGGCCTCGCCCTCGGGCACGTGGAAGCCTTCGGTGAAGAGCTTGAAATGGTGGATCAACTCCTCCATGTTGCTTTTCATGTCGACCCGCGACGGCGGCGCCACCTTGTGGTTGTCGGTGATCACCGGGCCCGGGTTGGCGCGCAGCCACTTCGAGCATTGGGCGATGATGCGGTTGGACTGGCGCATCTCTTCGACGCGGACCAGGTAACGGTCGTAGGTGTCGCCGTTGACCCCCAGCGCCAGGTCGAAATCCATCTCGCCGTAGACATCGTAGGGCTGGGTCTTGCGCAGATCCCAGGCGATGCCCGAGCCGCGCAACATCGGGCCGGTGAAGCCCAGGTTCAGCGCCCGCTCGGGCGTGACCACGCCGATGCCCACGGTGCGCTGCTTCCAGATGCGGTTGTCGGTCAGCAGGGTTTCGTACTCGTCGACCAGGCCGGGGAAACGGCGGCTGAAGTCGTCGACAAAATCCAGCATCGTGCCTTGCCGGTTTTCGTTCAGCGCCTTGATCGCCTTGGCGTTCTTGATCTTGCTGACCTGGTATTGCGGCATCACGTCGGGCAGGTCGCGGTAGACCCCACCCGGGCGGAAGTAGGCGGCGTGCATGCGCGCACCGCTGACCGCTTCGTACAGGTCAAACAGGTCTTCGCGTTCGCGAAAGCAGTAGATGAAGATGTTCATCGCGCCGCAGTCGAGACCGTGCGCACCCAGCCACATCAGGTGGTTCAGCAAGCGGGTGATCTCGCTGAACATCACGCGGATGTACTGCGCACGCTCAGGCACCTCAATGCCCATCAGCTTCTCGATCGCCAGGCAGTAGGCGTGCTCATTGCACATCATCGAGACGTAGTCCAGCCGGTCCATGTAGGGCAGGTTCTGGATGTAGGTCTTGCTCTCGGCCAGCTTCTCGGTGGCGCGGTGCAGCAGGCCGATGTGCGGGTCGGCGCGCTGGATGACTTCACCGTCCAGCTCGAGCACCAGGCGCAGCACACCGTGGGCGGCCGGGTGCTGCGGGCCAAAATTCAGCGTGTAGTTCTTGATATCAGCCATGGCGGGCTCGCTTGGGTGCGCCGGTCAATGCAGGCCGCCGTAGTTGTCTTCGCGGATGATGCGCGGCGTGATCTCGCGCGGCTCGATCGTCACCGGCTGGTAGATCACCCGCTTCTTTTCAGCGTCGTAGCGCATCTCGACATGGCCCGACACCGGGAAATCTTTGCGCAGCGGATGGCCGATGAAACCGTAGTCGGTCAGGATGCGGCGCAGGTCGATGTGGCCGTCGAAGATGACGCCGACCATGTCGAAGGCTTCGCGCTCGAACCAGTTGGCGCCGGCCCACACTTCGGTCAACGATGCCACCACCGGCACGCCGTCATCGGGTGCAAACACCTTCAGCCGCACGCGCCAGTTCAGGCTGACTGAGAGCAGGTGCGAGACCACGCAGTAACGCGGGCCGGCCCAGGTCTGGTCTTTCCACTGGCTGTAGTCGAGGCCGCAGAGGTCGATCAGTTGCTCGAACTTGAGCGTCTGGTCGTCATGCAGCGTCTTGGCAACCGCCAGGTAGTCGGCGGCCGTCACGGTCAGCGTGATCTCGCCGCGTTCACGCTTGAAGGTCTTGATCTTGGAGCCCAGCACTGCTTCGAGCGCGGCCTGCAGGGTGTCTAGTCGAACGGTCATGTCAGGCCCGCGCGATGGTGTTTTCGCGGCGGATCTTGGACTGCAGTTGCAAGATGCCGTAGAGCAGCGCCTCGGCCGTTGGCGGGCAGCCCGGCACGTAGACATCTACTGGCACGATGCGGTCACAGCCGCGCACCACCGAGTAGCTGTAGTGGTAGTAGCCACCGCCGTTGGCGCAGGAGCCCATGCTCAACACCCAGCGCGGTTCGGCCATCTGGTCGTAGACCTTGCGCAGCGCCGGCCCCATCTTGTTGCACAGCGTGCCGGCGACGATCATCAGGTCGCTTTGGCGCGGGCTGGGACGAAACAACATGCCGAAGCGGTCGATGTCGTAACGCGCCGCACCCGCGTGCATCATTTCCACTGCACAACAGGCCAAGCCGAAAGTCATCGGCCACAGCGAGCCGGTTTTCGACCAGTTGATCAGCTTGTCCACCGACGTGGTGACGAAGCCTTCTTTCAGTACGCCTTCAATGCCCATGGCTGTCATCCAGTCTGTCGAAACGGTGCGGGGCCAGCGCCGGGCCGCCCTTGGCCAAAGGCCGCTGGTCGTCTGCAGGTACAAACCAGCCGCAGCGACTGTGGCTGTCCGGCCTGCATTGACCCAGCCGGCCCGCAGGCCTGCGGCGGGTCGTCCGACGCAGTCGTCGGGCCAGTGGTGCGATCACTCCCAATCGAGCGCACACTTCTTCCACTCATAGATGAAGCCCACCACCAGAATGGAAAGAAAAATCATCATTGCCCAGAAACCTGATGCCCCGATGTCACGCAGTGCCACGGCCCAGGGAAACAGGAAGGCGATCTCGAGATCGAACAGGATGAACAGGATGGCCACGAGGTAGTAGCGCACGTCGAATTTCATGCGCGCGTCTTCGAAGGCCTCGAAGCCGCATTCGTAAGGGCTGTTCTTGGCGGCGTTTGGCCGCTGCGGGCCCAGCAGGTAACCCAGCACCTGGGGTGCGACGCCGACAGCAACACCGACCAGTATGAACAGGATGACAGGGAGGTACTGTTGCAGGTCCATGGTGGCGGCGGTGAGTGGACTTTGGGCGTGTCGAACAGCATCCGGCCAAAAAAAGGCGCGCCGTCTGCAGTATTTTCGCTGCCGACAGAGCGCGCCGCTCTTGCTTCATGAATCAACCTGAGGGCGCACAGGGCTGCGACCGGATGAGACGCAGCCCTGCCTTGAATCCTTGGTGCCGTCGGCGAGACTCGAACTCGCACAGCTTTCGCCACTACCCCCTCAAGATAGCGTGTCTACCAATTTCACCACGACGGCTAAAAATGTCGGACCGAGGCCCGATGTCTTGTTTTCTGCTCCGCTTGCAAGAGGCCTGGCTCCCGGAACAGCCTTGGATTCTATCGCGGCAAAAACCCGATTCCTCGGGTTAGTGCGTAGTTAATGCGCAGTTGGTGCGTAGTTCATACAGCTTTGTGACGCTGTCGACACAAGGCCGCGACAGCTCACTTCGCCGGTGCCGATGCGGCGGCCGGCGCAGGCGCCACCATCGGCGCCGGCAGGCCCGTCGTGGTGGGCGCCGGCAGCACAGCCGACGCACCCAACGTGGGTCCGCTGGCCGACACGGCAGCCCGATCAAGCACGCTGGTGCCGACCGCTGGTGCACGCATCGTGGCACTGTTGGTCAGAAAGGCCAGGGCCAGGGTGCAGACGAAAAACACACCAGCGCAGACCGCCGTCGAGCGCGACATGAAATTGGCGCTGCCGGTGGCGCCGAACAGGCTGCCCGACGCGCCGCTGCCAAACGAGGCGCCCATGTCGGCACCCTTGCCGTGCTGGATCAGCACCAGCCCGATCATCACCATCGCCGACAGCAGCTGCACCACCAGCACGAGGTTCATCCAAATATGCATTTCGCTTGTCTCTCCAGAAAACTCAGGGTCTGCGGCGGCGGCGTTCAGCCGGCCGCGCGGCAGATGGCGATGAAGTCGGCCGCCTTCAGGCTGGCACCGCCGATCAGGCCGCCATCGATGTCGGGTTGGGCCATCAGCGTGGCCGCGTTGTCGGGCTTCATGCTGCCGCCGTACAGGATCTTCATCGCGTCGGCATGCTGCGTGGCGGCCTTCAGTTGGGCGCGCAACAGGGCGTGCACCTGCTGCGCCTGCTCGGGCGTGGCCACCTGGCCAGTGCCGATGGCCCACACCGGCTCATAGGCCACGACCATCTCGCCGGCGCAGTGGCCCAGCGCATGGATCACCGCCGACAGTTGGCGCTTGACCACCGCCTCGGTTTCGCCGGCCTCGCGCTGGGCCAGCGTTTCGCCGACGCAGACGATGGGCGTGAGACCCGCCGCCAATGCCACCTTGGCCTTGTCGGCCACCAGTTGATCAGTCTCGGCGTGGAACTGGCGGCGCTCGCTGTGGCCGACGATGACGTAGCGGCAACCAAATTCGGCCAGCATGGCCACCGACACCTCGCCGGTGTAGGCACCTGGTGCGTGCCCCGAACAATCCTGCGCGCCCCAACGCAGCTCGCTGGACGCCAGCGCCACCGCGGTCTCACTCAGGTAGGGGAACGGCACACACACCGCGACCTCGCAGACGAAAGGCCGCGCCGCCGTGATGCCTGCCAGCAACTCGGCGTTGGCCGAATGGCTGCCGTTCATCTTCCAGTTGCCCGCCACCAGTTTGCGTCGCATCCTTGACTCCTCAGACCGTCCAGTCGAGCACGATCTTGCCGACGTGCTCGCCTGACTCCATCAACGCATGGGCCTGGGCCGCCTGCGCCGCCGGGAACACGCGGTTGATCACCGGCTTGATGCGGCCGGTTTCGATCAGCGGCCAGACCGTTGTCTTCAGCGCCACCGCGATGGCGGCCTTGAAGGCAATCGGCCGCGGCCTCAGCGTCGAGCCGGTGATGACCAGCCTGCGGCGCAGCAACTCGCCCGCGTTGAAGCCGCTGTTGACGCCACCCTGCACCGCGATGATCACGATGCGGCCGTCGTCGGCCACGCACTGCACTTCGCGCGCCACGTAGTCACCGGCCACCATGTCGAGCACCACGTCCACGCCCTTGCCGCCGGTGGCCGCCTTGACCTCGGCAACGAAGTCCTGCGTCTTGTAGTTGATGCCGACATCGGCGCCCAGTGCGACACAGGCCGCCACCTTGGCGTCGCTGCCGGCGGTGACGATGACCTTGGCACCCATGGCCTTGGCGAGCTGGATCGCGGTGACACCGATGCCGCTGGAGCCACCCTGCACCAACAGGGTTTCGCCGGCTTGCAGGCGGCCGCGGTCGAACACGTTCGACCAGACGGTGAAGAAGGTCTCGGGCAGGCTGGCCGCCTCGACATCGCTCAAGCCCGCCGGTGACGGCAGGCACTGAACGATCGGCGCGTTGCACAGCTCGGCGTAACCACCGCCGGCCACCAGCGCGCAGACCCGGTCGCCGAGCTTGAAGCCCGCGGCGGCCAGTTCGGCGGCATCACCACCGACGATGGTGCCGGCGATCTCCAAGCCCGGCAGATCCGATGCGCCCGGTGGGGGCGCATAAGCGCCCTTGCGCTGCAGCACGTCGGGCCGGTTGATGCCCGACGCGCTGACCTTCACCAGCAGTTCACCGGCAGCCGCCACCGGGTCGGCACGGGTCGTTTCGACCAGCACCTCAGGGCCGCCGAAGGCCGTCATCGCAATCGCACGCATGGGCAAGGTCTCCCGTTTCGCTGCTATCAGGTCTGGTTCGACGGCTTGCCGTTTTGCGCCGGCGCGCCAGCCACCGGAGCGGCCGCGCCGGAGGCGTCAGCGGCCGATGCGGCCGCAGCCGGCGCATCGCTGCGCTCGCGGCGCGGCGGGCGGTCACCACGGTCGGGCCGCGGACCACGGTCGGGCCGATCGCCAAAGTCACGCCGCGGTGCGCGTTCGAAGCGCTCTTCTTCCATGCCTTCAGGACGCTCGATCAGCGCCTTCATCGACAGCTTGATGCGGCCCTTCTCGTCGGTTTCCATGACCTTGACCTTGACGATCTGGCCTTCTTTCAGAAAGTCGGTGACGTTTTCGACCCGCTGGTGGGCGATCTGGCTGATGTGCAGCAGGCCGTCCTTGCCGGGCAGGATGTTGACCAGCGCGCCAAAGTCCAG
>JAYVDE010000059.1:0-2833 GCA_043749575.1 Burkholderiaceae bacterium
CCTGTTGCGGCGTCGGGTTCAGCGCGTGGCGTCGGGTGACCGGCCGCGTGCGCTGCGGGCTGATCTGTCGAGCGGCGTTGCAGATCGCTCGGGTCCGGCGGGTCCAGCGGCAAGGACAGGTCAGCGTGCGGATCTGGGTCGTGCTGCCCGGGTTGCGCCGAACTTGTCCCGGCCGCCTCGGCCTCCTCGGCAGTCTCTGCCGCCGCAGCCGTCTCTGCCGCCAGCGCCGCCTGGTCCGCTTCGGCCAAGGTGAACGGGCTGGCCTCGGCAAGGTCAGGGCCAAGCGCGTCCGAGTCTGCAGCGGCCTGGTGCACGGCCGCCCGCTGCTCGGCGGGCGCCTCGGTTTTGGCGGTGTGGTCGGGCGCGTCGATCTCGGCACTGAAACCCGCCAGTGCGGCGGCCTGCGGTGGGTCCGGCAAGTCGTCCACCGTCGGCAGGCCTGGCGCAGCCGGCCCGGTCGACAGCGCCGCCTCGCTGCTGGCGAAGGGCAACAGCACCTCGCCGATGCTGTGCACCTGGGTGGGATTGATGCGGCGCGCGAGCGGGTGGCGGTTGTGCCACGCCACCACGCGCGTCAACACCTCATTGAGCCGTGGCGCTTGCATGATGCGGCCCGATTGTTGTCGCCGCCAGCCCGGCCGATCAGGCCATCAGCGGCAGCAATCGGGCCCAGTTTGCGGCGCTGGTCGTCAGCTTTGCCGGGATCACCGGCCAGGCCTCACATGCCGGCGTAGTTCGGCCCGCCGCCGCCCTCGGGCGTCACCCAGACTATGTTCTGGGTCGGGTCCTTGATGTCGCAGGTCTTGCAATGCACGCAGTTCTGCGCGTTGATCTGCAGCCGGTCGCTGTTGTCGTCGTTCTTGACAAACTCGTACACGCCTGCCGGGCAATAACGGCCCTCGGGCCCGCCGTAGGTGGCCAGGTTGATCGCCACCGGCACGCTGGCGTCCTTGAGGGTCAGGTGCGCTGGCTGGTTTTCTTCGTGGTTGGTGTTGCTGATGAAAACCGAGCTCAGCCGGTCGAAGGTCAGCACGTTGTCGGGCTTGGGGTAGTCGATCTTGGCGCAGTCGGCCGCCGGCAGCAGGCAGAGGTGGTCGGCCTTGCCGCCGTGCACCGTCCAGGGCGGCGCCTTCAGGCCCAGCTTGGGCATCAGCCACTGCTCGATGCCGGTCATCAGCGTGCCCACCGTCTGGCCCTTCTTGAACCAGGGCTTGAAGTTGCGGGTCTGCATCAGCTCGGCATGCAGCCAGCTTTGCTCGAAAGCGGTGGGGTAGGCGGTCAGCTCGTCGTGTTGGCGGCCGGCGGCCAGCGCGGCGGCAGCGGCTTCGGCCGCAAGCATGCCGGTCTTGATGGCGGCATGGCTGCCCTTGATACGGGCGGCGTTCATCATGCCGGCGTCGCAGCCGATCAAGGCCCCGCCCGGGAACACCAGCTTGGGCAGGCTCTGCAGCCCACCGTTGTTGATGGCGCGCGCGCCGTAGCCGATGCGTTTGCCGCCCTCGATGTGGGCGCGGACCGCGTGGTGGGTCTTCCAGCGCTGCATTTCCTCGAACGGGCTCATCCAGGGGTTTTTGTAGTCCAGCCCCAGCACATAACCCAGCGTGACCTTGTTGCCTTCGAGGTGGTACAGAAAGCCACCGCCAAAGCTGCCATCGGTGATCGGCCAGCCGCTGGTGTGCACCACCATGCCGGGCCGGGCCTTCTCGGCCGGGATCTCCCACAGCTCCTTGATGCCCAGCGCGAAGGTGGCAGGGTCGCGCCCGGCGTCGAGCTGGTATTTGGCGATCAACTGCTTGCCGAGGTTGCCCCGTGCGCCCTCGGCAAACAGGGTGTATTTGCCCACCAACTCCATGCCGAGCTGAAAGTTCTCGCCCGGCTCGCCATCTTTGCCGATGCCGACGTTGCCGGTGGCCACGCCGCGCACCGCGCCCTGGGCGTCGTACAGCACCTCGGCGCCGGTAAAGCCGGGGAACACCTCGACGCCCAGCGCCTCGGCCTGCTCGCCCAGCCACTTGACCACCGCACCCAGGCTGATGACGTAGTTGCCGTGGTTGTGAAAGCAGGTGGGCATCAGCCAGTCGGGGATGGTGGCGGTGCCGTCCTCGGTCAGCGTGAGCAACTGATCGCCGGTGACGGGTTGGTTCAGCGGGGCGCCCAAGTCGCGCCAGTTGGGGAACAACTCGGTGATCGCGATCGGGTCCATCACCGCGCCCGAGAGGATGTGCGCGCCGGGCTCGGAACCTTTCTCCAACACCACCACCGAGATCTCCTGCCCGCTGGCTGCCGCCAGTTGCTTGAGCCGGATCGCGGCCGACATGCCGCCTGGGCCGCCACCCACGATCACGACGTCGTACGCCATGGCCTCGCGAGGACCGTACTGGCTGAGGATCTCCTGCGATGTCATCCCGGTATGTCCTGTGAGTTTGAGTTGGGTTTGGCCCAGGCTGGGGCCGCTGCGTCTTATTCTAACCAGCCGCCTAAAAAATAGAACGACCGTGCTTTTATGCCCAACTCAGTGCGCAACCGCGATCAAGTGCGTTTTCCAGCGCTTTTCAGACCCTTCGCCGGCGGCCGTCGGCGCTAGCCTTGCAGGGCACGTCTTGTCCACTTTGCGGGCTTCTGTCATGTCAACTGTCTGTCAGCTTTGTCCTTGCCCGTGCCCTTGGCCTCGCCCGGCCGGTGCCGGTCGATGACCGCGCCGGCACCGGGGCATCGGACCCCTCAAACCCTGGCCACCGCGCGCCACACCGAGCGCCGGGTGCAACTGGCCTTGTGGGCCAGTGGCGAAAGCGTCTGGGAGTGGGACGCCACCAGCAACCGCATCGCGGTGGAC
>JAYVDE010000060.1:0-19144 GCA_043749575.1 Burkholderiaceae bacterium
GCCCGTCGGTCGTTGACCCGGTGGAGCTGGTGGAAGTCATTCTCTACAAACTCAAAAGTGGCTCTTAGCGACGCTAATTGCCTGTCAAACAGTTTTTTACGGGAGCATCGCTAACCTGGCAGGGCGTGTACGCCCGCTTCAACGCCTGGTGCAAGGATGGGTCGTGGCAAGCCGTCTGGAGCCAGTTGCTGCGCGAAAACAAGGCCCACCTCGACTGCTCCAGCGTCCAACTCGACGGCAGCCATACGCCGGCTAAAATCGGCGGGGAAGCCGTCGGCTACCAGGGCCGCAAAAAAGCCTGCTGGAGCGATCATGCCGGCGCGCTTGCATGCGCTGGGTTGCGCTAGGCTGCAAGCACTTGGCAACGCCCGGTTGGCGCTGCCCTGTTTTGCCCGGCAGAGGATCGAAAAGCCTTTGATTATAGCCTGCTGGGCAGCGCCAGCCGTCAGCGCACCAGCCATCACAGCGCCAGTGATCGCAGCGTCTTCTCGTCGACCACTGACAAGCGCCCGGCCGCCCGCGCCGCGGCGATCAGCTCGGGTCGGCGCTGGGCCGTCAAGCGCAGCGACTGGTCGCGCCGCCAGCGCTCGATCTGCCCATGGTGGCCGCTCAGCAGCACCGGCGGCACCGGCTGCGGGCCGCCCGCGGTGGCCAACACGTCGGGGCGGCTGTAGTGCGGGCAATCGAGCAGGCCGTCGGCCGAGAAGCTGTCTTGTTCATGCGACAAGGCCGTCAGCACACCCGGCTGCAGCCGCGCCACCGCGTCCAGCACGGCCAGCGCCGGCAACTCACCGCCCGACAACACGAAGTCGCCCAGGCTGATCTCGAGGGTGACCTCGCTGTCGATCAGCCGCTGGTCGATGCCCTCGTAGCGCCCGCACAGCAGCACCGCGCCGGGGCCGTCAGCCAACTGGCGCACCAGGGCCTGGGTCAGCGGCCGGCCGGTGGGGCTGAAGTGCAGCACCGGCAACGCCGACGCCACCGGCAACATCGGCACCACCGGCACCACCGGCACCACCGATGCCACCGCGCGGTGCGCGTCAAGGTCGGCAGCGGCACGGTCGGCGCGCACCGCCGCCAGTGCACGCTGCAGCGGTTCGGCCAGCATCACCATGCCGGGGCCGCCGCCGTAGGGGCGGTCGTCGACACGGCGGTAGTTGTCCTCGGCGAAGTCGCGCAGCGGCCACAGCCGCACATCGACCTGCTTGCTGTCGAACGCACGCCGGGTGATGCCCTGCGTCAGATGCGGGGCAAACAGGTCAGGAAAGAGAGTGACGACATCGAAGCGCATGGCCCGGTGAACGTCAGTAATCCAGACCCCAGTCGACCGTGATGCGGCGAGCCGCCAGGTCGACACCGTCGACGAAGGCGCCGACAAACGGGATCAGCCGTTCGGCTGCCTCTGCAGTGGCCTCGGTGGCCACGGCCACGCCAGCTTCAGCGGCGGCTGGGGCCACCGCGTCAGGCCGCCGCAAGCGCATCACGCTGTGCGGGCCGGTGTCGATCAGGCCGACCACGGTGCCCAGCGCCTCACCCTCGCGGTTGACGACGTCCAGCCCGATCAAGTCGATCCAATAGAACTCACCGTCGTCCGCCGTGGGAAAGCTGGACCGCGCGATGAAGATGCGCGCGCCCTTCATCGCTTCAGCGGCATCGCGGTCGGGCAACTCCTGGGCGGTGACGACCACCGAATCGCCTTGCGACTTGCTGCTGGTGACGCGCAGCACCGGTGGGTAGGCACCGGGGCGGGTGCTGAGCACCACCTGCGGCCCTTCGGGTGGTCGGATGAACCAGCGGCGCGATGAAAACAGCGCCTGCGGGTCTTTTGCAAACGGCATCACGCGGATGCCGCCTTTGAGACCCCAGGCGCCCAACACGCGGCCGACCTCGACAGCGTCGGCGGGGAAATCCAGCGCGAGGGGATCGTCGGCCACCTGAGGATTCAGGCCAAGTGGCGGTGCGCCAGGGTCGGCAGCCGCCACGTCAGGCCCGCTGGCTGCGCTCAGGCGGCGGGCGCAGCGGCCGGCACCACCTGGGCCTTGGCCGCAGTGACGACCAGGCGCTTGACGGTGGGCGACATCTGCGCGCCGACGCCGGTCCAGTAGGTGACGCGGTCCATGGCGACGCGCAGGGGCTGCTCGGCACCGGCAGCCATCGGGTTGTAGAACCCGAGGCGTTCGAGGTAACGACCATCGCGGCGTTCGCGCGAATCGGCCACCACGATGTTGTAGAACGGGCGCTTCTTGGCGCCGCCGCGGGCAAGTCGAATGACGACCATGTTGATCTTCCGAAAAATTCGTGGATGACGGGCCAACCCCGGTGACACTCGGAGCCGTTCCATCTGGGTTGCTGCGGGCAGTGCTGGCTGTTGTGCGAGAAGGTCAAATGACCCCACGCCTTGCAGCCGACTTTCACCTTGGGCTTGGGCACAGTTCGGCGCCGTAGATACGCAGACTGTTCTCAATGCACCTCAATGCACCTCAGTACACATCAGTCCACAGAAACGCAGCCCACCGTCGCCGAAAACCCAACATTATAAACTGTGCCAGCCAAGCAGCTAGCGCCTATTTTCCGCAACATGCCCCAACCTGCCCTGATCTTGCGCCCCAGCACTCCGGCTGACCTGGCGGCCATCACCGCGATCTACGCCGAAGCCGTGCTGCACGGCAGCGGCACCTTCGAGCTCGACCCGCCCGACCAGGCCGAGATGGCCCGCCGTCGCGACGACGTGCTGTCCAAGGGCCTGCCGTGGCTGGTGGGCGAGCGTGGCGGCCAGGTGCTGGGCTACGCCTATGCCAACACCTTCCGCCCGCGCGAGGCCTACCGCTTCTGCCTGGAGGATTCGATCTACCTGCACCCCGACGCCCGCGGCCAGGGCCTGGGCCGCCTGCTGCTGACCGAGTTGCTCGGCCGCTGCGAGGCCGTCGGCGCACGCCAGATGCTGGCGGTGATTGGCGACGCGGCCAACGCCGGCTCGATCGCCGTGCATGCGGCGTTGGGCTTCGAGCACACCGGCGTGCTGAAGGCCGCGGGCTGGAAGTTCGACCGCTGGCTGGATGTGGTGCTGATGCAGCGCGCGCTGGGGGCCGGCGCCTCGCTGCCTGCGGCCGACTCACTGGCGGCCGACGCACCGGCAACCGCAGCACGGGCAGTCGACTGATGGCCGCGCTGCCCCATCGCAAGTCCAAGACCGGGGCCACCTGGCTGGCCCTGCTGCTGGGCAGCCTCGGCGCCCACCGCTTCTACCTGTACGGCTGGCGCGACTGGATCGCCTGGCTGCACCCGGTGCCCGCGCTGCTGGGGCTGGTCGGCGCCATCCGCATGAACACCCTGGGGCAGGACGACCACGCCGCCTGGCTGCTGATCCCGCTGCTGGGGTTGATGCTGGTGGTGGGCATGGGCTCGGCCATCGTCATCGGCCTGACGCCTGACGAAAAATGGGCGGCGCGCCACCATCCCGACCAGCCCATCAGGCCCACTGGCTGGGGCGCGGTGATCGGCGTGGTGATCGCGCTGTTGATCGGCGGCACCGTGCTGATGGGCGCCATCGCCTTTGGCGGCGAGAAGTTCTTCGAGTACCAGGCCTTGGGCGCACACTGAGGCGGACCAGGCGGCGCCCCCACCAGCCAAGGAATCCTCACCATGCAGATCCAGTTTCTCGGCGCTGCCGACACCGTCACCGGCTCACGCCACCTGGTGACGATGGGCGAGCAGCGCATCCTGCTCGATTGCGGCCTGTTCCAAGGCTACAAAGTGCTGCGCGAACGCAACTGGGCGCCGCTGGGCGTGCCGGCGCACGAGATCGATGCCGTGGTGCTGAGCCACGCCCACCTCGACCACAGCGGCTGGCTGCCCGGGCTGGTGAAAGCGGGTTTCCGCGGCCCGATCTACACCTCACCGGCGACCCGCGACCTGGCCGAAGTGCTGCTGCTCGACAGCGCCCACCTGCAGGAGGAAGACGCCCGCCGCGCCAACCGCCAGGGCTTTTCGCGCCACGAAAAAGCGCTGCCGCTCTACACCCGCGCCGACGCCCGCCGCGCGATCTCCAAGCTGGTGCCGCTGGCGCCGGGCCGCCGGCTGGCAGTGGGTGACGTGACGGTGACGCTGACGCCGGTGGGGCACTTGCTGGGTGCCTGCTCGGTGGCCTTGTCACACCGCGGCGAGACGCTGGCCTTCTCGGGCGATGTGGGCCGCGCCCACGACCTGCTGATGCCAGCGCCCCAGCCGCTGCCGGCCGCCGACGTGCTGCTGGTCGAATCGACCTACGGCAACCGCCTGCACGCGGCCGGCGACGACGCCGCCGCGCCGGCCGCGCTGGCGCAGATCGTGCGCGACACCTTGCACCGCGGCGGCAGCGTGTTGATGCCGTCGTTTGCGGTCGGCCGGGCGCAAGCGCTGCTGCTGGTGCTGCAGCGCTTGAAACGCGCCGGCGAAATCCCCGCCAACTTGCCGATCTTCCTCGACAGCCCAATGGCGATAGCAGCCACCGCGCTCTACACCCGGCACCGCCGCCTGCTGCGCGTGCCGCAGCGCGAGATCACCAGCCTGTGCGATGGTGTGCGGCTGGTGACCACCGCCGCGCAGTCACAGCGGCTGGCGCGCTCAAACACCCCGTCGGTGATCATCTCGGCCAGCGGCATGGCCACCGGCGGGCGGGTGCTGCAGCACCTGGCCAACTTGGCACCCGACCCGCGCAACCATGTCGTGTTCGCCGGCTTCCAGGTCGGCGGCAGCCGCGGCGCGCGCCTGCTGGCGGGCGACCGCGAGGTCAAGATCCACGGCCAGTACGTGGCGGTGCGCGCCCCGGTCAGCGCACTGGAAGGCTTCTCGGGCCATGCCGACGCCGACGAACTGCTGGCCTGGTTGCGCCAGATGCCCGGCGCGCCGCGGCAGACTTTCGTGGTGCACGGCGAGCCCGACGCCGCCGACGCGCTGCGCCTGCGCATCAAAGACCGGCTGGGCTGGAACGTTCGGGTGCCGCAGCATCTTGAAACCGTGAAGCTCTGAGCCGTCGGGCGCGCCCTGGCGAGCTGCCTGTCACGGCGCGCCCCGACGAGCGGCCCGCCACGGCCCGCGGGTCGGCCCATCAGGCCGGCTTGATCGCCACCTTCAGCACGCCATCGCGCTGGTTCGAGAACAGCTCGTAGGCGGCCACGATGTCGTCGAGCCGGTAGTGGTGGCTGACCATCACGCCCAGATCGAGCCGGCCGGTGACCAGCACGTTCATCAAGCGGCGCATGCGCTCTTTGCCGCCGGGGCACAGGGCGGTGTTGATGCGGTGGTCGCCGAGACCGGCGGAAAAGGCCGACAGCGGGATCGTCAGATCGCTGGAGTAAACGCCCAGGCTGGACAGCGTGCCGCCGGGCTTGAGCACCCGCAGCGCCGACTCGAAGGTGGCCTGCGTGCCCAGTGCCTCGATCGCCGAATCTGCACCGCGGCCACCGGTCAACTTCATCACCTCGGCCACCACGTCGCACTGTTGGTAGTTCAGCGTCACGTCGGCGCCCAGCTGGCGGGCGATGCCCAGCCGGTGGTCGTTGCCGTCGACGCCGATGATGGTGCTGGCGCCCAGCAGCCGGGCACCGGCGGTGGCGCACAGGCCGATCGGCCCCTGGGCAAACACCACCACCGTGTCGCCGATGCGGATGTTGGCGTTTTCGGCACCCTTGAAGCCGGTCGACATGATGTCGGGGCACATCAGCACCTGCTCATCGCTCAGGCCGTCGGGGATGGGCGCCAAGTTGGCCTGGGCGTCGGGCACCAGCAGGTACTCGGCCTGGGCGCCGTCGATCAGGTTGCCATAGCGCCAGCCGGCGGTGGCTTTGTAACCATGGCAGCCGCAGCGGCCCGATGCCACCAGGTAACTGCCGTCCTGCGACGCTGCGCCATCCTGCGCGGCATAGGAGTTGAAGTTGGGGCAGATCGCCCCGGCAATCACCCGTTGGCCCTCGCTGTAGCCCTGCACCGCGCTGCCCAGTTGCTCGATCACGCCGACCGGCTCGTGGCCCACCGTCAAGCCCTTGGCCACCGGGTACTCGCCCTTCAGAATGTGCACATCGGTGCCGCAGATCGTGGTGGTGGTGATGCGCAGCAGCGCGTCGTTGGGGCCGACAGCGGGGATGGTCTTGTCGGCCAGTTCAATGCGGCCGGGTTCGACAAAGATGGCGGCTTTCATGCGGCTGGCCATGGCGTGCTCCTCTGCAAGCGGATCGACGGGGTGTCGGGTCGCTTCATGATGAGCTGCAGCAGGCGCAAATCCCGTGACGCTGCTTGCAATGACCGCCGACGCCATCTCACCCGTTTTTGCGCTGGGTCAATCCGCGCGCTCAAGCTTCAGACGAACTGGCCCTCGCGCAGCCACTTGGTGGCCACCCATTTGTCGCCGGCAATCACCGGCGCACCGCCGTGCAGCGTGCGGGTTGCGGCGTGCGGCCGGTCGTAGCTGAAAAACACCGCGTTGCCCTTGATCGGCGCCACTTCCAGCGCTACATCCGGAAAAACGGTGCCGCCGCCCTGCTGCGGCGTGTTCAGGTACATCACCAGCGTGGCCACCCGCTGGCCGCCACGCTGCAGCACCGCGGCCATACCGGGCTGTGCCGGGTCGAAATAATCGTGGTGCGGCTTGTATTCGGCGCCCGGTCGGTAGTGCAGCACCTGCAGGCCCTCGCCGTTGACCACCGGCCAGTTCAGCAGCGCGGCGATCCGCGCCTCGACCCGCTGGCAGATTGGCGTCTCACCGCGGCCGAAGAACATGCCCTGGCTGGTGCGCGACGGGTTGACCTCGTTGCCGCCGGTCTGCACGACCACGGTTTCCGAGCGCGCCAGCCGCGGTGCGGCATCGGCGACCATCGCGTCGCATTCCTCATCCGACAGCAGGCCGCCGAACACCACCACCCGCGGATTGCGCAGCATCATCAGCACCGAAACCTCGCGGTCGCCCGCCCACAGGTGGCTGGGTGATCCGGCCACTGCGGGCTCAGGCATCCGCACGGCGGGGGGCAGCGGCCGGCCTTGCGCCAGCGCCTTGGGCTGCATGCTGACGAACTGCTGCAAAGTGTGTTCGAGCGACGCCAGAGCGACATCCTCGGTCCAGCCGCTGGCGCGCATCGACGCGAGTACATCCTCGGGCCGGCAACCAGCCTGGGCCTGTTCGATGATCCACTGCCGCAATTCGGGCGTCACGATCTGGACACTGCTCATGCGGCCATTCTGGCAGCGCCAGCCGGGGTCTTGCCAGCACCCAACCGTGTTGATGCCTGGGGATGGCGGCCGGAAAACCCTGAGTCGCCGGCAGCAGGCGGCGCCAATTTCATGAGAAAAAACGCCGGATCGCCCACGTGTTGCTCCTCGCGCTTGGGCAGCGGCGGACGCCGCAAGGCGGTGGCCTTGGGGCTGCGCTCAGGCCGCAGTGCGGCGGCGGAAGACCAGCCGGTCGGCTGCCGACAAGGCCGGCACAAACGCGTAACCCTCGGCGTCGAACGCCTGCAGCGCCTTGACGCTGCGCACCCGCTGCTGGATGGCAAAGCGCGCCATCAGACCGCGGGCGCGCTTGGCGTAGAAGCTGATGACCTTGTATTGGCCGGTGTCAGCGCTGCCATGCCAATCCTCGAACACGCAATCGACCACGCGCGCACCCAGCGCGGGCCGGCGGGCGACCTTGAAATATTCTTGCGACGCCAGGTTGATGACCACCGGGTGTCGATCACCGGCCAACCGCTCATCGAGGTAGTGCGCGACCGTGTCGCCCCAGTAGGCGTAGAGGTTGCTGCCGCGGTCATTGGCCAAGCCGGTGCCCATCTCCAAGCGGTACGGCTGCAGGCGGTCGAGCGGGCGCAGCGCACCGTAGAGGCCGGACAGGATCACCAGATGGTCCTGCGCCCAGCCCAGGTCGGCGCCCTTCAGGCTGCGGGCCGCCAGACCTTCGTAGACATCGCCATTGAATGCCAGCAGCGCCGGCCGGCTATTGACGTCGTCGTGCGCAGCGCGCCAGGCGCCGAAACGCGCCACATTCAGCGCCGCCAGATCATCCGACAAGCTCATCAATTGCGCGACCTGACGGGTCGCCAGCGATTTCAGCGTGTCGATCAAACCGGCCGCCTGCGGCAGGAACTGAGGATCGGTTGCACGTTGGCGAACCCCTCGCGGCAAGGGTCGTTCGTAGTCCAGCGTCTTGGCGGGCGACAGTAGAAACAGCATCCGCAAATTGGAGCACGGCGCAGGGTTTTCTGCGCAGCCCGCCAAAGCCAGGCAGAAAGCAAAAAGCCCCGTAGATCAAAGATTTACGAGGCTTTCAACTTGGTGGGCGGTGCAAGTTTCGAACTTGCGACCCCTGCCGTGTGAAGGCAGTGCTCTACCGCTGAGCTAACCGCCCGGAAATTCCGGGTGCCGCTGGTTCAAACACTGAACCGCGACCAACTCAATATTGTGCCACAGCCATCTAAGCTGCCAACGCCCTGTCAAGCCCTTGATTCGTATGACCTCCACCGCTCAGGCGGCCGGATCATCTTTACTACACTCCACGATCGTGCCGCCGGCGCCGGCCAGCATGGCGCGCTCGTAGGCCAGGCGGTTGTCGTAATGCTCGATCCAGCGACCGGAGAAAGCCACCAGGCGGGTGTGCATTTCGCGGGCAAGGCTGCGGACTTGGTCAGCATCGACGATGCCGTCGGTGAGCGCAGACCACAGACTCGTCGGGCCCTCGTACTGCGACGCCGGCAGATCGCGCGGGTAGTCGGCGAGCGGGTAGCTGTCACTTCAGGGAAGTCGATGCTACCGGGCTACGGGTATCCATGCCCCAACGCCCCGCTGGATTGCCGCGCAATGAACCCAAGCAACCTTGATGCGGTATGTTTACTACGTTTTGTAGGTATGTTTACTACACTTCACGGATGTTCGGGCTGCGCGCCGAGCAGTAAACGTGCCCTCGGCGCATCACTGCAAGCCGGGCAGGCGCAGCTTGCAGCGGATACCGCCTGGCAATTGCGACTTGGCATTGGGAAGCTTGAGCACCACGCCGAAGGTGCCGGCCGCAGAGTCAACCACGCGATCGACCGTGACGATGCGCGCGCTGATCTCGCCGCCAAAGGGCTTTTCGGGCAGGACCACCGCCGGGTCCCCCACCTTGACCTGCGGGAAAAGCTGGAACGGCAGGATCGCCTGCACCGCCAAAGGTTGGGTCTGGGCGAGCTTGAGGATGGGCTTCTTGCCCTCGCCAGCGTCCACCAGGGCGCCGGGGTAGAGGTATTGATCGACGACGACGCCGTCGAACGGGCTGCGCAGCACGCGGCGGTTGAGTTGGTCGACGGCCTGACGGTGCTCCAGGCGTGCCAGGGCCGAATTCTCTGAGGCAGTCTTGAACTCGGCCTCGGCCTGCGCGGCCTCGGCGGCGGCATCGTCCTTGGCCTGGGCCGAGACGAACTGCTCGCTGTAGAGCTCGGCCATGCGCCGCGATTTTTCGCTGCTCGCTGCGACTTTTTGGCGCGCCTGCTGCAGCGCACCGTCGGCGCTGGCGCGAAAGCGCGCGGTCTCGGCCGCGCTGGACTCAACGCTGGACTCGATCGTCACCAGCAACTGTCCCTGGCGCACGCTGTCGCCCCGCCGCGCATGCACCTGCTGCAGCAGGCCGACGACCGGGCTGCGCAGCTCGACGACTTGGTTGGGCTCGATCAGGCAGGCGAATTCATTGGCAGGACCGGCAGCCCGGGCCGACCCGGGCAGGGCTGCCGAAAGTGCCGCAAAAAGTGCGGCCGTCAGTGCAGCCGTCACAGCGGCCGAAGCGTTGCAGTCATCCATAAAACTCACATCACTTTCCCAGCAAAGCCGATCAATCGATGAATTTCGCGGTCGCCGCGCAGGGTTTGCAAACGAGCCTGATAAGCGCGCCACTCGGCCTGTCGCTGGGCGCGGCGCACCAGCAGGCGAAGGAGTGTGGCACTGCGCAGGCTCAAATCGCGCCAGAACGCAGCCTGGTGCTCGAACAAGGCATCTTCGGCGCTGACGATGGCCTGCACGATACCGGGCTGGCCCTGCCGCGCGCTGCGGCCGAATAGCTGGCGATCGACGCGGGGAGATTCATGGAACTCGGTCAAGATGACCTGCAAGCCCCCGGCCGCAAGGGCCGCTGCGTCGAGCTTGATGTCGGTGCCGCGCCCGGCCATATTGGTCGCCACGGTGATGCTGCCCGAACGGCCGGCGCCGGCTACCACCGCCGCCTCCTGCGCATCCTGGCGCGCGTTCAGTACGACGTGGGCTAGGCCGCGTCCGTTCAGCGCCGCGCTGATCTGCTCCGAGGCCTGCACGCTGCGGGTGCCGATCAGCACGGCACGCCCGGCCTCGGCAGCGGCCCGCGCGGTCTCTGCCACGGCGGCCCATTTTTCGTCGACGCTGGCGACCACGCGGTCGGGCAGGCGCCGGCGCTGCAGGGTGCGGTTGGGGGGCAGGCGACGCACGCGCAGGCCGTAAACCGCCCAGAGTTCGCGCGAGGCCTCGGCGGCCGTGCCCGTCAGCCCCGCCAACAGGTAATAGCGCCGGAAAAAGCGCTGGTAGGTCATGCGCGCCAGGGTCTCGCGCCCGTGGCTCAGTGCCAGCGCTTCCTTGGTTTCGATCAGTTGGTGCAGCCCCTGCTCCCAAGAACGGTCGGGCATCACCCGGCCGGTCGACTCATCAACGATCTGGACCTTGCCCTCGGCCAGGATGTAGTGCTGGTCGCGGTGAAAGAGGTGCAGCGCCGTCAGCGCCTGGCGCAGCAATTGCGTGCGCCAGGCGCTCGATTGCCAGCTGCTGGGCAGGGTCTCGGGCGGGGCCGACGCGGCCGCTACCCCGGCCGGCAGCAGTTCCAGCTCACGACCGGCGCCGATGCGAAAGTGCCGTCCGGGCGCCAGCTGGCGCGCCGCCGTGATCGCCCATTCGAGCAGGGCGGGCTCGAAGGTCGCCGGGGCGTTGCGCGACAGAATCATGGGCGTGCGGGCCTCGTCGATCATCACGCTGTCGGCCTCGTCGACGATGGCGAAGTGCAGCGCTGCCACCAGCGGCTGGCGCTGCAGCGCCTCGGGCCGCACGAAGGCGTGCAGGCCTGACACCCGAGCGGGGGTCAGGCCGTGCCCGGCCAGGCGGTCCTTGAGGTAGTCGAACACCAGTTCCTTGCCCGCGGCATAACAAATGGGACGCGCGTAAGCCGCGCGGCGTTCGGCCTCGCTCATGCCGCCCTGCACGAAGCCCACACCCAGCCCGAAGAACTCGAACAGCACAGCCATCTGCTCTGCGTCGCGCCGGGCCAGGTAATCGTTGGTGCTGATGACATGCACCGACGCGCCCGAACCGGCCATCGTGACGGCAGCCATCGCCGCCACCAGGGACTTGCCCTCGCCGGTCTGCATCTCGGCCAGCTCACCGCACAGCAGGGACCGCACCCCCGCGAGTTGCACCGGATGGGGCATCAGGCCGAGCCGGCGCTGGCTGGCCAGCGCCACGCAAGCCAAGGCGAGGGGCAGGTGCTCGAAATCCTGGCGCAACGCGCGCGCTTGACGCAGGTCGCGGGTTGCGCGGGTGGCGCGGGCGAAGTGCTCGGCCACCACCCCGTCGCTGGCATCGAGCAGGGGCGCAGCGGCCCGCCGCACGGCCTGCTGCAGCCGCTCGATGGCAGGAGCCGACTCGCGCGCGGGCGGCCACCAACCGGCGAGATTGCGCAAGAAGTCTTCGACGGGTCGGGGCGGCTCGGCGGCGCGTTCGTCGCGCAAGGTGTCGGCGCGACGAAATGCGCTGCCCGCCATGTTGCGGGCCAACCGCGCGTCACCCATGGCGGCGATCCTCACACACCCAGCCGCGCCAAGAAGAGTTGGCGCAAGCGTACATACCATTGCCACCCCAAGGGCGCCGCGCCGAGGTCGAAGCGCACGAACGCCCGGTCACCGAACACCGCCGACGGCGACGGCTGGGCCATGCGCAGTTCGACATCGAAGACACGCTTCAAGGTGTGCGTGCCGCCAGGCCGGGTGGGGTCCACGGCGATCTCGCCGCCGCCCGCCGTGCCCAAGGCCGGCGAGACCAGTTCGAAGTCTCCGCCCGGCACCTGGCGCAACCCGGCTGCACCGACCGGCGTGCCCAGAGCCTGGTTCAAGCGCACCTGGATGCCCACGCCGCGAGAGCGGATCATGTCCATGTCCTCCTGGGTGACGGCGCTGCGCAGCACGGGCGACGCGCCGGCCACCAGATAGCCCAGCACTTCGCCCCGCTTGACGTAGCGCCCGCCGAGCGATGTGGCCGCGCGCGGCACCCAGCGCCCGGCACTTGCGGCCTGCACTTGCAGCCCGGCCAGGCGGGTCTGCGCGTCGGCGAGCTTGGCCTCGCGCGAAGCGATTTCGGACCGCAAGGCGCGTGCTTTGGCGGGAGCCAGCACCTCGGACTGGCGAAACTGGGCCTGGGCCCGCGCCAAGCCTGCGCCCGCCAGGGCCAACTCGCCCGCCAATGCCGGGCTGTCCAGCTGCAACAGGAGCGCGCCCGCTGCCACCCGCATGCCCGGCAGCGCGTGCTCCTGCGTGATCTGGCCGGCCGACACCGCGCGCACGATGTCTTCATCGGGCACCCAGACGACCGCCTGGTGCACCGAATAGAAAGGCACCGGCACCAGCGTCAAGAATCCCACCACGAGCCCCCCCAGGCCCAGGCTGCGACGCAACGCCGGCCGGCGCCGACCGGCCAGCGAGCCGCCCTGACGCAGATGCTTCCAGCCCTTCCACAGCGGCATGGCAACGGCCGAGTACAGCGCCAGCAAGCCCATCACCACGCCGACGAACAAATATTCGGACGCGACAAACCAGATCAACCCGAAGGTGATGACGAGCCGGTAGACCGGCGAGACCAGGCCGTACAGCAGCAGCAAGCCGCGCTCACCCTGCACCTGCTGAGGCGGCGCGGCATCGTGCGCGCCGAAGACGTAGCGGTCGAGCAGATAGACCACGTACTGGCTGGCACGCTGGGCGAGGTTGGGCACCTCCAGCAGGTCACTGGCGATGAAGTAACCGTCGTAGCGCATTAGCGGATTGCCGTTGATCAGCAGCGTCGACACGCCGCTGATCAGGATCACATTGAAGGCCACGGCAGTCACCAGCCCGGGCTCGGCGAGCAGCCAGACGTAGACCGCGACCGCACCCAGCGCCAGCTCGGCCATGATGCCGGCTGCCGCCACCAGCGCTCGCGCCCACTTTGACGGGAACCGGTAGGACGAGGTGGCGTCGACGTAGGGCACGGGCGTGAAGACCATGAACATCAGGCCGATCTCGCGCACGCTGCCGCCAAAGGCCTTGACGGTGATGCCATGCGCCCACTCATGCACCGCCTTGACGAGCGGATAGGTGAACCACAGCACCACCACGTTGCTGCTGGCCAGCACGCGGTCGGAGAGGTTGTCTGTGAGCACGCCCCAGTGCTGCCAGGCCAGGGCTGCCGCCGGCAGCACCAGGGCCAGCCAGAGCAGCAGCACGGGGGTGCTGATGAGGGCGCGCGCGAGACCGGCGTGGCGCTCGAACCAACGGTCCGGGTGCAACAAGGGCAGCCGGACGTTGAGTGGATTGAGCCAGCTCTGCTTCAAGCGCAGCGAGGCCTGGCGGCGGTAACGCTCTTGCACCTCGGCAGCGTCGGGCGAAACCTGGGATTGCAGCAGGTCGTTGGCATGCAGGCTCGCCATCAGCTGCACCAGCTCGGTCTGGGTGATGGCGCTGTGCTGGGCCTGATCGGCCGCCCGCGCGGGCAAGGCGCAGGCCGCCGCCCACACCTGGTCAAGATTGCGCTGGCCATCGAGCAAACGCAGCACCTGCCAGACCGACGGGCTGACGCGGTGAAAGCGCTGCGAGATCGGGTCGGCAAGCAGCACCCAGTCGCGCTCGCGCAGGCGCCGGTGCAGCACCTGCACGCCGTCGCGAAGCCGCGGGCTCAGGTGGCGCACCGCGTGCCAGTGCTCGGACCAAATCGCCTGCATGCCCGCCTCCGCTCACCACCACCAGGACCAGAGCTTGAGCCGCAACCAATCGAGTGAGCTGCGCGTCCAGACCGTCAACAAATTGCTGGTGCCCACCTCGATCTTGCCCACGCCTTGCATGCCGGGGCTCAAGAGCGGCACCTCGCCCAGCCAGTCAGCTTCGACCCGAAAGCCGTTGACAGTCTCTTGCACGCTGGCCGTGGCGGTGAGATTGGCGACTCGAAAGCCGTAGCGGGTCTGCGGTTGCCCGGTCAAGCGCAGTGCGCCGGTCTGGCCCAGATGCACCCGGCCGATCTCGCGGTCGGGCACATGCAGCACCACGCGGTAGCCCTTGCCGGCGGCAATCTCGAACAGCTCCTTGCCGACCTCCACCGGCGCGCCGATCTGCTGCACCCAGTCACCGCTGACGAGCAGGCCGTCCACCGGCGCGCTCAACTCGCTGCGCGCCAGCTTGGCTTCGACCAGGGCCAGCTGCGCCTCGGCCTGTTGCACCTCGGCCAGGGCCAGCGCCTGTGCACTCGCTTCATGGTCGGTCATGGCCTGTCGCAGGCGGCCGCTGGCCTGGTCGCGCTCGCTGTTGAAGCGGGCCTGCTCGAGCTTGAGATCGCGGTCGTCCAGGCGGGCCAGCAGCTGCCCACGTTTGACCTGCTGGCCCGGGCGAACCAGCACCTCGGCCAAAAAGCCCTCAAACGGCGTCGTGATGACCTGGCGCATCTGACCCTCGATCACCACGTTGGCGGTGACCCGGTCGGGGACGGGCCAAACCAGCAGCACCAGCAGGGCCAGCAGCACGCCACCCGCGCCGAACTTCCAGCTCAGATGGCCGGGCTCGCGCAGGTGGCGCGCCCCCGCGGCGAGCGTGGCGAGGTGGTGTTGCCACAGCGGCCGCTCAGCCTCACGCCAGTGGCGCAGCAGGGGCTCGGCCAGCGCCAGGCTGGTGCGCAGGACGGCCAGGGCCGGCTCCGGCAAGACGCCGCCGGCCGCGGGCTCGGAGGGCACCACAAACACCGCCACCAACACCGCCACCACCCGCCCGCCTTCCAGGACGGGGGCCGCCCACGCTTGGGCGAGCAGGACCTCTTGCTGCTCGACCACGGCCTGCATCGCGACTTCGGCCCCGACTTGCAAGGTGGGCGAGGCTTTCTCGGCCCAGGCTGTGTCGGCGGCCACCCACCAGCGCGGCCTTTCTCCGCTGACGTGGAACAACATCAGTGAATAGCCTGGACGCCGGGCATCGCCTTCGTCGCGCGCCCAGGCTGCCGTGCGGTTGATCCACTCCTGGGCGGCCGCGCGCGCCTGACGCTGGGCGCCCACGTGCCCGATCAGGTCGAGCAGGCGCAAGGCGCGCTGGCTGCGCTCGATGCGCGGCCCGGCCAGGGCCAGTTGCAGCCAGCCCACGCACAGCAGCAACACCGGCATGGTGCGATCCGACTGGGGCGGTGCCAGGGCCACACCCAGCGCGCCCAGCTGGCCGTCGGGCAACTGGATCGCGCTGATGAGCAGCAGATCGCCCTGCTGCTGCCCGGCGCTGGGCGGCAAAGCCATGGCCTGGCCCACCGCGATCTGGCCGCGAATGGCCTGCCAGCGTGCGCCGAGCTCGCCGAGATCGGCGGGAAAGTCGAGCTGGTACTGCGCGTCCTGCCCATACAGCGCGACCGCGCGGCAAGCGATGCCGGCGTCGGCCAAGCGCACGCGCCAGGCTTCGACGGCATCGAGCACCCCGGCCGCCAGCGGCTCGCGGGCCGGGCCGATGCTGAGGCAAGCTGGCGCGCCTAGATCAGCTTGTTCGGCTTGATCCGCTCGTGAAAGCGGCTGCGCGCTCACGAGCCCGCCTCCCGTGCCGCCGAGATGCCGCGCAAGCCTGTGGACGGCTCCAGCACCAGCACGGCGTCGAGCCCTTGCACATCGCTGTCGAACAACTGGCCCGCAAACGACTTCAAGCGCAGAAAGCTCAGCCAAGCGTCATAGCGGGCTCTGGAAAGATCGCGGCGTGATTCAAACACCTTGGACTGCGCCTCCAGCACCTCGGCGTTGACCTTCATGCCGACTTCGTAAGCCCGCCGGTTGGCCAGCATGGCGATCTCAAGCGAGCGGGTGGCCGTCAGCAGGCCGCGAGCCAGGCTGATCGCGCTGAGCGTGGCAGTGAAGTTCTGCCGCACCCCGAGCTGCACCGTGCGCCGGGCCACCTCCACGTCGCTGTCGGCCTTGTCGCGCAGCGCGCTGACCTCTTTGACCCGCGCCTGAGTGCCGCCGCTGGCAAACAATGGAATGCTCACATTCACGCCGAGCTGGGAGATGTTGCCGCGCCGCGGGAACACACTCGTCACCGTGCCACTGTCGGACGACCTGGTGTGGCTGTAGACCAGGTCGGCGGTCGGGGCGTGGCCCTGCCAGGCCTTGCGAAGATCGGCCTGCGCCGCCAGCAAAGCCTTCTGGGCCTGCACAAGCTGCGGACTGTGCAGCTGCGCATCGGCAATCCAGCCCAACACCTCCGCGGCCTTCAGAGGGGGCATGGTTTCACCGTTCAGGCCACGGTCCAGCAGCTCGGGTGTGGGCCGGCCGACCAGTTCGGTGAGGACGTCCTGGCGCAGTTCGAACTCGCCCTGCGCCGCGATCACCAGGGCCGCCACGGTGTCGATCTTGGCCTCGGCCTCACGCACATCGACCACCGTGGCGGTGCCGATGGTGAACTTGCGCCGAGCCGATTGAAGCTGCTCCTGCGCCGCGACCTTTTGCGCTCCGGCCAGGGCCACCGCGTCGCGCGCCTTCAGCACTTCGAAGCTGGCCTCGACCAGCTTGAGCGTCGCGTCGCCGCGCGCTTGATCGAGCGCGGCGCGGGCCTGTTCGAGCTGGGCCTGAGCAGCCTCCAGTGCCGGCAACAGGGCATTGCGCAGCAGCGGCTGGGTCACCTGCAGCACGGTCTGCTGGCTGTTGAAGCGGCGAAGATCGTACGCAGGCGCTTCGTTGTAACGCGAGTCGTTGGACGTCGCAGTGATCCCGACGGTCGGGCCAAAGCCCGCCTGAGCCTGCACCACGCGCTGCTCGGCGGCTTGCACCTGGGCTTGCGCGCCGGCCAAGCCGGGATCCGTTGCCAGCGCGTCGCGACTCAGGATCGACAAGACCTGGGCCTGCGCGCCAGTGGCCGCCAACAGGCCGACGAGCAGGGCCAGCGCCGGCCGAACCAACTTTCGACCTCGCCCGCGACCCCTCATGGCATTCGCACCACGGAACTGATCACAAGGTCTTGCACCGGCACGTTCTGCAGGCCGCCCGTGGTGGCGGTCGCCACGGCGCCGATGGCATCGACCACGGCCGTGCCCGAGATCACCTGGCCGAACACCGCATACCCGTTGGGCGTCGTGATGCTGGGGTCGTAGTCGAGCGCAGGCTGGGCCAGCAGGTTGATATAGAACTGACTGGTGGCCGTGTTGGGCAGGTTGGTGCGCGCCATGGCCAGGGTGTACTGCCAGTTCTTCAGGCCGTTGTTGCTCTCCAGGGCGATGGGCGCATAGGTGGCCGGCTTGGCCACCAGGCCCGTGGTGTAGCCGCCTGCCTGGATCACGAAGTTGGCCTCCACCCGGTGGAACAGGCTGCCCGCGTAGAACCCTTCGTCCACGTAGCGCAAGAAGTTTGCAACCGTCACCGGCGCCTGGGTCGGGTAGACCTCCAGCACCATTTCGCCCATGCTGGTCTGCATGCACAGCGTCGGAAACGGGCTTCGCCCGGCGGCGGCGGTGCCGGTTGCGCTGCATTTGGCAACCGTGACGTTCAGCGTGCCGCTGGCACTCGCGCCGGCGTTGTCCATGACGCTGTAGCTCACCGTGAAGCTGCCGGTCTTGGCGTAGACGTGGCTGTTGGCGCTGCCCGTGCTGCCGTCACCATAGTTCCAACTGCTGCTGGCAATCGTGCCATCGGCGTCGCCGGTGCCCGTGGTGTCGAACTGGGTCTTGGTGCCCAATACGGCTTCACCCGTCAGCTTGACGACCGCCACCGGCGGCTGGTTGGGCGGCGGTGGCGGCGCGCTCGTGCCACCGCCACCGCCCCCGCATCCGCTCAGCAAGGTGAGCGCGAACCCGATACCGCACAGTTTTGAATTGGTCTTCGCAATCACAGCCGCTCCCGGGTCAAACTGGCCTGGCGACAAAGCGCCAAGTCCCAATCATGGTGTGTCAAAGCCCCGGCGGCAGCCGAGCGAGGGAAAGTCCCCGTGCGGCGAGCTGGCGGTGGCAGCTCGGCACTGCGGCAGCGCCGTGTCGGGGGCTGCGAAGCCGGCTGGCTGCTAAACCTTGCGATGGCGCGCGACGCATGCGCCCAGCAGTGCGGCCAGCATCAGGGCCAGGCTGGCAGGCTCAGGGATCACGTTGCCATTGCCAGGGGGTGTGGTGGCGCCTTCGGTCGAGTTGCCGACCACGTCAAAAACTTGGAAACCCTGGCTGCCTGGAGCGCCTTGTCCAAGCCAGTCGAACTCCACGCGCATCGTGATGGGCGACGCGGCGGAGAGTGGGTCTTGCTGGTTGACACTAATCAGCCCGGCAACCATCGCGACTGGGTCGGAGGATGCAAGCAAGAAAACAACCAACTTCGCGTCTCCGGCGGCTACGTCCATGCCTGTTGTTGCGTACGTTTCAGAGGCATCTAGATTTAAGTACTTCAGAAACGAAAAATTCAGGAGCAGAGATTCGTCGACCAGCCCAGTGATGGTGTAGTCGTAGCGCCAGAGGTCTTGGCCGGTTATTGTGTCGACCAAATCCGTGGCCACATAACTCACCACGGGGCTTGCCCAACTGGCTTGGCCGATCAACAAACCCAAGCCCAGACCCATGGCGCGCAGGGCGCTCAAGAGCGGGCGGGCGACGTCAGGTCGTGCGGTGGTGGAACGCAATTGAGTCATTGGGTGGCCTTCTGATCGACTGGATATTTTGAACACATCGTGGCGCAATTTGCGCCGTCTTGGTGGATTGGCGCAAGCCCCCGAATCGGGTGGGTTTCAGGGCTTCGGGATGCCGCAATTCAGGGCTGGAGCTTGTAGATCTCCCCCTGCGTGGAGCTGACCCACAGGCTGCCGTCGGCGGCGAAGCTCAGCCCGGAGATCTCGTTTTGGTCGATGCGCTGGCTGCGCGTGTCCAGGCGTCGCAGCTCGGTGAGCGCGCCGCTGGCCGCATCCACGCTGTA
>JAYVDE010000061.1:0-2819 GCA_043749575.1 Burkholderiaceae bacterium
GGCCTTTATTGTAGCCAAATCTTTCAGGCTGCAAACCGCTGGCGGGCGGTTTTGCCGCCCTGGTATCCCGCAGACAGGTGGCCGGCCGGCTAAATCATCCACAACTTATCCACAGGATGCCGCCACCTGCCGGCGGATTCAGCGGCCCGGACGGATCACCAGGTAGTTGACCCACTCTCCGCGTCGCACCATCACGCTGACGGCCTTGGCCTTCTCGGCTTTGGCTGAAATCGCCATGAATTGTTTGACATCACTGATCTCGGCGTTGTCCATGGCCAGGATGATGTCGCCCTCGCGCAGGCCGGCGCGTGCGGCTGCGCCATCGACTGCATCGACCTTGACGCCGCCCTTGAGCTTGAGCTCGCGTTTGGCGGCATCGCCCAGCTCGCTGACGGTCAGGCCGAGTGCACTCTTGCTGCCGGCGGACGCACTGGGCTCAGACTGCGCAACCTTGGTGGGCGCGTCGGCTTCAAACTCGGCCACCGTCACGCTGATTTCCCGGTAGCCGCCGCGACGGAACACCTGCAGCACGGTCTTGTTGCCGGGCTTGGTGGCACCGACCAGACGCGGCAGATCACCCGACTTCTCGATCAGCTTGCCATCGACCTTGGTGATGATGTCGCCAGCTTCGATGCCCGCCTTGTCGGCCGGGCCACCGCTTTCGGCGCCCCGCACCAGGGCGCCAGTGGGCTTGCCCAGGCCGATGGACTCGGCCACCTCCTTGGTCACCGGCGCGATGGTCACGCCGATACGGCCCCGGATCACCCGGCCGCTGGTGCGCAACTGGTCGGCAACCCGGCTGGCCTCGTCGATCGGGATCGCAAACGAGATGCCCATGAAGCCGCCCGAGCGGCTGTAGATCTGCGAGTTGACGCCCACGACCTCGCCGCGCATGTTGATCAGCGGGCCGCCCGAATTGCCGGGGTTGATCGCCACATCGGTTTGGATGAAGGGCAGGTAATCGCCAGTGTCGCGGCCCTTGGCGCTGACGATGCCGGCGGTGACACTGTTCTCCAGGCCGAAGGGCGAGCCGATCGCCATCACCCACTCGCCCACCTTGAGGCGGTTGATGTCGCCGAGCTTGACCGCTGGCAAGCCGGTGGCCTCGATCTTGACCACTGCGACATCGGTGCGCTTGTCGAGGCCGATCACCTTGGCCTTGAATTCGCGCTTGTCGGTGAGCGTGACGAGCAGCTCGTCGGCGCCATCGACGACGTGTGCATTGGTCATCACATAGCCGTCGGCACTGAGGATGAAGCCCGAGCCGATGCCGCGCTGCTGCGGCTCCTCGTCACCCCCTCGGGGCGTGCCGGGCGTTCCCCGGCCGCCCGGCAAAGGGATGCCGAAGCGCTTGAAGAACTCTTCCATGTTGGGGTCTACGCCGCCGCCGGGGCCCGAGGCATTGCGGTTGCCGCGCTCGAGCGTGCGGATGTTGACGACCGACGGGCCGACCCGCTCGACCAGCTCGGTGAAGTCGGGCAGCAACTCTGCCCGGCCTTGGGCGGCGCTGGCCAGGGGTGCCAGGCCGCTCACCAGGGCCAAGCCCATCGCGGCGCGCAGGGCCAGGCGTCGGCAGGCACGCAGCGGCGACTGCAAAGGATTCATTGTTTCGGACATCACAACACCTCGAATTGGATCTGAACAGGGTGGGCCAGATACAGCTGGTCGCCAATGACGGTACCACCGCCCACCGCGACTAACGCTTGCGCTCGAACAAGGCCTCAAACTGCTGCACCGTGGCCATCGGCACCTCGCCCACCACGGTCAGCCACCACTCGCCTCGGCGGCTGGTCAGGGTGTGGGTCGCGCCCAGGCTGGTGCCCATGGGCTGCTTGTGGCGCAGCGCGTCAAAGGGCTCGATGAAGACCGACACATGGGCCAGCCCGTCCGTAAAAACCGACTGCAGCACTTGTATCGGCGGGCTGCCATCGCTCACGGCGGCTGCACCTGCGCCGGCATCCAGCGGCCGCTTGCTGCAGCTGATCAGCGCAAAACCGGGCACCGCATGCGCCAGCGTCCAGCCTTCAGCGTCGATCTGGGTGCGCTCGGCCAGGCTGCGCTGCACCCGGTAGCCGTCGAGCCGTTTCATCGGCCCCAAGACGCTGTCGATCGACCATTTGCCGCCCAGGTGGATGTCGCTGAAGGCCGAGGACTCCAGGGTCTCGCCGGTCGGCCCGAGCACATCGTTGCGCAGCAACAGGCCGGTTTCGCGGTCGGCCCACAGGCGCTGTGCAAACCGCAGTTTGTCACGCGGCTTGAGCATCAGCACCTCGGCCTCGCGGCCGGCAATGCGGTCGCGGGCCAGCAGGCCGATGTCGTAAAAGTCGAGTACACGCTGGCTGGCGTTTGCCGGCAAGGCCGGAAACTCGGCCACCGGGTCACGTTGCTCCAGACGGGCCTGCTTGCTGGCCGGCCAGACGGTGAGCAGTTGCTCGTTGTGCCGGTACTGCAGGCGGGCGCGCCCGTCCAGCGTCTCGATGCGCTCATAGCGCTGGCGGCCGTCGCAGATGTGGGTGACCCGGGAGCTCGACACCGCAGCGCCAGCGCTGAATGTCAGCATGCCCTGGTAGCTGCTGTTGGCGGCGGCGTGTTGAATCCGACCCAACCAGGCAGTGCTCTCGACCGGCGACAAGGCCACGCCGCCCGGCGGCCCTGCGCCCTGCGCTTGCCCCAAACCCTGCGTCTGGGCCATCGCCGATGCACCCAGCACCAGCAAGCCCACACTCAGCCCGATCCGACCCAGCCCGCGCCAGGCCTGCCTGATCACGCCGCTCACTTGGATTCGAAGACGATCTGCACGCGGTGCTCGGCGCCACCTG
>JAYVDE010000062.1:0-2808 GCA_043749575.1 Burkholderiaceae bacterium
GAACCAGCCCATCTGCGTCAGCGTGCCTTGCAGGCCGTTGCTGGCAAGCAGGGCGGCCATGGCCGCGGCCCACAACGCCAGGCCGATCACCAGCACGCGGGCCAGCTGGCGACGCGAGAAGCGGGCATGTGCCGGCGTGGGGGTGTCGTCGTCGATCAGCGCCGGCCCGTAGCCCGTCTTGGCACTGCCGTGGCCGCCGCCGAGCGCAAACACCTGGGGTGCTTGGCGTGCGCCGAAGTGGCCGATCAGCGCGGCCGCCACCACGATCGCCGGGAACGGCGTGTCGAAGGCGAAGATGGCGGTGACCGAGGCCGCGGCGATGCCCCACATCCAGCGGTTTTTCAGCGCCCGGCTGCCGATGCGGTGTGCCGCATGCAGCACCAGCGCCGTCACCGCGGGCTTGATGCCGTAGAAGATGCCGGCCACCACCGGCACGTCGCCAAAACGCAGGTAGATCCAGCTCAGCGCGACCAGGATGAACAGCGAGGGCAACACAAACAGCGCACCCGCGACGATGCCGCCTGCGGTGCGGTGCATCAGCCAGCCGATGTAGGTGGCCAGTTGCTGGGCCTCGGGGCCGGGCAACAGCATGCAGTAATTGAGCGCATGCAGAAAACGCTGTTCGCTGATCCAGCGCCGACGCTCGACCAGTTCGGCATGCATCAGGGCGATCTGGCCGGCCGGCCCGCCGAAGCTGATGAAACCGAGCTTCAACCAGAACCGCAAGGCCTCGCCGAACGAGACCGCCGCCGGCGCGACGGCGCCCTCGGCCAAGGCTGCGGGCGGGGTGTGCGCGGTGTGCGTAACGGGGGTGGCGGGGGTAGCGGGTGTGGGTACGGCGTCGGTCAAGGCAGGGCTCCAGGGCGGACGTGCGGGGCTGCATGCAGCGCGTCGAACACGGCTGCAGCGGCGGCCATCAGGTGATCGTCGTCGGCGTGCAGTTCACGCAGGCCGGCGAGCACACATGCCAGGCCGGCGGCCTCGGCCACCGGGATGCCACCGGCGTCGAGGTAGTGCACCGCGCCGGCGATGCGCTGCAGCCGGGGGTCGGCATCCAGCCCGAAGCTGGCCAGCAGCACCTCGAAGCTGACGCGGGCACCGACATGGCTGAAGCGGGCGCCGTCGTAGTCGAAACCCAATGCGCCGTGCGGCGCCGCGGCCGCCGGTGCGGTGTCGGCCAGCCAGACGAAGCGGGCGGCGGGGTCGATGAAGCGCCGTATCAACCAGGCGCAGGCCAGCCGGTCAACCCAGGGCCGAGCGCGAGTGGCCCAGCACTGGCCCTGGAACTGGCGGCGGTCGAGCTGCGTGATGCCGTGCTCGGCCTGGGCAAGCGGTTCACCCCGGGAAAAACGGCCATCCAGCGCCTGGCGCAGGGTGTCTAGCTCAGACTGTGCCTGCGCGGCGGCGGCGCCGGGGTAGTGGTCGATGCGCTGCAAGGCCTGCAACGCCTCCGCTACCGCACGCCAGCGCCGACGGGCCTCGGTCGCGCCGACAGCCGCCAGGTCGGCGTGCAAGGCCTGGGCGGTGTCGCGCCAGTGGTCATAGGCCTCGCCACGGTCAAACAGCGCCAGCAGCTCATCGCGTTGGGCGTCGTCGCTGGGCGACAAGGCCAGCACCAGCGCGGTGCCACCGTGCGCCTGCACCTCGGCCACCAAGGGCGTGAACAGGTCGGCTTTGGCCGCCGGCAGCAGATAGGCGCCGTCGCGCAGGGCCGCGCAACCCAGCGCCTTCAGCGCGCGCCAGGTTCGAACCCGCACCGCGTTGGGCTGCGTTGGCAGGGTGATGATCAGCAGCGACCACATGGAGCTGAAGCATACACAACATTTTTAGTAATAGATATTGCAGAAAATCGGGCGGCATCGACGCCACCCGCACACCGCGCATCGCAATAATGGGCAGGCGCTGCGACAGCCCGTTGCGAGTGCCGGGCCAGCGCCCGGCCATGCACACCGCCCGCTCGTCCGACTGCGCACCCGCACCACCCACCGCACCATCCACCACCGCCGTTGCAGCAGCCATGGCCCACCTGACAGCGAAAGTGAACCTGCGATGCACCGTCCGTTGACCGATGCCGTAGTGCAGATCGACCGCCTGCGCTTCGGCTATCCCGGCCAAACAATGTTGTTCGACGGCTGGTCGGCGGCCCTGCCGGCCGGCCTGACGCTGCTGGAGGGTGACAGCAGCAGCGGCAAGACCACGCTGCTGCGCTTGCTGGCCGGTGAACTGCGCGGCGCTGGCCGCCTCAGCCTGGCACACCAGGGTACCGACACCGACACCGACACCGACACAGCCGTCTGGCGCCGCGATGTTTGCTGGATCGACCCGCGAGACGCTGCCTGGGACGCGCTGCGGCCCGACGAGCTGATGGCGACACAGCGGCTGCTGCACCCGGGCTTCGACGAGGCGGCCTGGCAACGCCACCTGGACGCTTTCGACTTGCAGCCGCACCGCGCCAAGTCGATGTTCATGCTGTCCACCGGCATGCGGCGCAAGGTGGCCCTGGCCGCATCGCTCAGTGCCGGTTGCCCACTCACCTTGCTGGACGAACCGACGGCTGGGCTGGACCGACCCGCGTTGGCCTGGCTGGCCCAGGCGCTGGTCGAGGCCGCTGGCCAAGCGGGGCGCGCCTGCTTGCTGGCCAGTGCCTGGGGCTTGGAAGACCGGTTGCCGTGGGCCGGTGTGATCAAGCTCTGACTTGCCGGAAGCAGGACGCCGGACGCCGGACGCCGGGCAGCGGGCAGCGGGCAGCGGGCAGCGGGCAGCGGGCAGCGGGCAGCGGGCAGCGGGCAGCGGGCAGCGGGCAGCGGG
>JAYVDE010000063.1:0-2807 GCA_043749575.1 Burkholderiaceae bacterium
ATATGTACGCGCTCATAAAAACCGGTGGCAAGCAGTTCAAGGTTGCTTCCGGCGAAAAGATCAAGGTAGAACAGATAGCAGCGGACGTGGGCCAAGTGATCGTGATCGACCAGGTGTTGGCAGTCGGCAACGGCGCTGATCTGATGATCGGGACCCCTTTGGTGGCCGGTGCCACGGTGACAGCCACCGTGGTGTCGCACGGCAAGCACGACAAGGTGCGCATCTTCAAGATGCGTCGCCGCAAGCACTACATGAAGCATGGCGGCCATCGCCAGACCTACACCGAACTGGAAATCGGCGCCATCGGCGTTTGATCCCGTCCCCAAGTCATCAGGAGAATTTGAACCATGGCACAGAAAAAGGGCGGCGGCTCAACCCGTAACGGCCGCGATTCGCAACCCAAGATGCTGGGCGTGAAGATCTTCGGCGGCCAGACCATCTCGGCCGGCTCGATCATCGTGCGCCAGCGCGGCACCCGTTTCCACGCCGGCGACAATGTCGGCATGGGCAAGGACCACACGCTGTTCGCGTTGATCGATGGTCAGGTGTCGTTCGCCATCAAGGGCGCGCTGAACCGCCAGACGGTTTTCGTCAAGCCGGTCTGATTTTTCAGGCCAGCCCCGCGAGGCGCCGGTCCACTGGCGGCTTGACCCCACAGCCCCGGCCTGCCGGGGCTTTTGTATTTTTGCCCAGGGGAGTTCCCGCATGAAATTCGTCGACGAAGCCACCATCGACATTGCCGCCGGTGACGGTGGCGCGGGCTGCATGAGCTTTCGGCGCGAGAAGTTCATCCCCTTTGGCGGGCCCAACGGCGGTGACGGCGGCCGTGGCGGCAGCGTCTGGGCGGTGGCCGACCAGAACCTCAACACGCTGATCGACTACCGCTACGCCCGCCGCCACGAAGCCCGCAATGGCGAGGCCGGCCGCGGCTCCGACCAGTACGGCGCGGCTTCCGAAGACATCGTGCTGCGGGTGCCGGTGGGCACCATCGTGCGTGATTTCGAGACCGACGAGGTGCTGGCCGAACTGCTCGACCCGACCGTGAAAGTGCTGCTGTGCAAGGGCGGTGACGGCGGTTTTGGCAACCTGCACTTCAAGAGCAGCACCAACCGCGCGCCGCGGCAGAAGACGCCGGGCTGGCCCGGCGAGGCGAAGAAGGTCAAGATGGAATTGCGGGTGCTGGCCGACGTTGGCCTGCTGGGCCTGCCCAACGCTGGCAAGTCGACGCTGATCACCGCGATCTCGAACGCCCGGCCGAAGATTGCCGACTACCCGTTCACCACGCTGCATCCCAACCTGGGTGTGGTCCGCGCCGGCCCCGAGCGCAGCTTTGTGGTGGCCGACCTGCCGGGCTTGATCGAGGGCGCGGCCGATGGCGCCGGCCTGGGCCACTTGTTCCTGCGCCACCTGCAGCGCACCCGGCTGCTGCTGCACGTGGTCGACATGGCGCCGTTCGACGGTGCTGACCCGGTGGCGCAGGCCAAGGGCATCATCAAGGAACTGCGCAAGTACGACGAGTCGCTGTACCAAAAGCCGCGCTGGTTCGTGCTGAACAAGCTGGACATGGTGCCGATCGAGGAACGCGAGGCCAAGGTCAAGGACTTCATCAAGCGCATGCGCTGGAAGGCGCCGCACTTCCAGGTCTCGGCGCTGGCCCGTGAGGGACTCGACCCGATGGTGCAGGCCATTTACGAGCATGTGGCCGCGCACAAGGTACAGGCACCGCCCGAGATCGACCCGCGCTTCGACGTGGCGCCGGTGGTGGCCCGGCCCGAAGAGCCGATCGATGACTGAGGTGACGACGGTCGCGCCGGCTGACTTGTTGAAGTCGGCCCGGCGCATCGTCGTCAAGGTCGGCTCCAGCCTGGTTACCAACGAGGGCCGGGGCATCGACCTCGACGCCGTCGGCAACTGGTGCCGGCAGCTGGCCGTGCTGGCCGCGCAGGGCCGCGAGCTGGTGATGGTCAGCAGTGGCGCCATCGCCGAGGGCATGAAGCGCCTGGGCTGGCGCACCCGGCCGACCGAGCTGCATGAACTGCAGGCCGCCGCGGCGGTCGGCCAAATGGGCCTGGCGCAGGCCTACGAAAGCCAGCTGTCCCAACACGGCATGGGCAGCGCCCAGGTGCTGTTGACCCATGCCGACCTGGCCGACCGCGAGCGCTACCTGAACGCCCGTTCGACCTTGCGCACGCTGCTGCAGTTGCGTGTGATCCCGGTGATCAACGAGAACGACACCGTCGTCAACGACGAGATCAAGTTCGGTGACAACGACACGCTGGGCGCGCTGGTGGCCAATCTGGTCGAAGCCGATGTCCTGGTGATCCTCACGGACCAGAAGGGGCTGTTCAGCGCCGACCCGCGCAAGGACCCGGCTGCGACCTTCGTGCACGAAGCACGGGCCGGCGACCCGGCGCTGGAGGCGATGGCGGGCGGGGCCGGTTCCAGCCTCCGGCGCGGCGGCATGATTACCAAAATCCTGGCGGCCAAGCGTGCCGCGGGTTCGGGCGCGTCCACCGTGATCGCATGGGGCCGCGAGCCGGACTGCCTGGTGCGACTGGCGCGCGGCGACGCCATCGGCACGCTGCTGCTGGCCCCGACCCAGAAGACCCAGGCCCGCAAGCAATGGATCGCCGACCACCTGCAACTGCGTGGCGCGATCACCGTGGATGAGGGTGCCGCGAACAAGGTCAGGGGCGAAGGCAAGAGCCTGCTGCCGATCGGGATGACGGCGGTGGAGGGCGACTTCTCGCGCGGTGACGTGATCGCGATCCGCGATTCGCAGGGCAGGGAAGTCGCGCGCGGACTGG
>JAYVDE010000064.1:0-2805 GCA_043749575.1 Burkholderiaceae bacterium
AATGACTTCGAATACCTGCTTCAGACTGACGTCTTTGAATTCAATCGAGATCGGTTTTTTATACGCCTTGCCCAATACCGTCTCGACGGCGGCAGGCGGACTTGCTGCACTGATTATCCGCAGCAATGCCAGCGCCTCCTTGCTCGCCGGGTCTTCGGTCAGTATCGGTGCGAGCAATGCACGCGCTGCATCAAACTCTTTTTTATCAACCGCAGCCCGCGCTTTTGCAATGACCTGCGCATGCCGATTCGCCTGGGCGAGATGCTGTATTCCTGCACGCGCGACCGCATTCGATGGCTCGAGTCCGAGCACGCGCTGATACTCGGCTACCGCCACCTCATTGCGACCAGCGAGACGATCGCGCTCGGCCTGTTCGAGCAAGCGGTAGACCGCGCGTTCGCGTGTTTGCAACATGGCCTGTCGGTATTCGGGATTACGCGGCTCATGCGTCAATGCCTCGTTGAATTTACCGAGACCCTGCTCGATCTGCCCATGCTCGACCAGCTCTTTTCCAGCACGAAAAGCCTGTGGTCCAGCACAACTGGCGAGCATCACCAGACAGCACGATGCAATACAAAACCGGACAGCCACATACAAGAAAGCAGCGATCAATTAGCACCGCCGATGTGAAGAGTTTGCATTTTGTGAAGAGGAAGATAGACAAAAGTCAGTTGCGGTGGAACGATGGCATCGACCCGATATGTGCCTTCGATAATCATCTGTTCGACAGCAATAAAGGTCTGGTCGCCCCGAGCAAGAAACACCTGCCATTTGCCGTCGTCGAATTGCTTGCCCAAATAAGTGAATGGCAATGGCGGTGCAGTAGGTGGTGGCGGTGGTGGCGGTGGTCGCGGCTTTGCGACGACCGGCGGTGGTGGTGGCGGCACCCAGGTCTGGGTACCGAACAACGCAGTCGGTGAACCATCGTGCGCACCGCCGATCAGGGTATGGCGTGGTTGCAGAAGCAGGATCGGATCACCAGCGGCAGGCTTCGCAGCCATCGGTGACTTGCTCACCGGCGCAGCGGGCGCGGTGGATAGCTGCTGCGGCGCCGAGGCAGGTTGCACGACCTGCGTTCGCTCGGCTATTTTTGAGATACCCGCATTGGGTGTCGAATCATTGAAAAATGAATACCAACCCGCTGCTGCCAACGCGAGCGCCAACGTAATACGCAGACGCTTCATGGCGTTGACTCACGATGCAAGCCAGGTGGTGCCGGCATTTCCAGCAAATACAGGGAAAACTGCAGGTGCGCTTCCAGCATCGGACTGCTAATACTATCGCGCTTGAAGTGCAGTTCATCGAGTGATGCAAAGGGAATTGCGAGCAACACGTGCTCGGCAAATTGTCGGATCGCGGAATAGCTCGCCTTGACCGGTAGCGTGATGTGGCGAACATGCACGCGACTGTTTTTATCTTCCGTGCTGGTGTATTCAGCCGTTGCCAGGCGCAGATTATTCTTTTGCGCGAGGTCGAACAACGTGCTTAGTTGTTGTTCTGCATGGCCGTTGTCACCGAGCGCGTCGTAAAAATCGGCAAGACGATCCTGCAGGGGTGCTTGCGTAACCACACCGATTTGCGCTGTCGACTGCAACCGGCTTGCGGCAACGGCAAGCGCACGCTGATCGGCCTTTGCCTGTAGGCGCAGCTGCGGCGCGAGAATGACGCCGGCACTGATAGCGGCAATACACAACAGTGCGGTGATAGCCCGCACCGTACCGAGCCGAGCGCAGCACCATTGCAGCATGAGCCAACTGCGCGCGAAACTCATGGCAACTTTTCCCGCCAGCGCATAGCAAACTGAAATCGTATCGGCTTGTGCGTGTCGGGTTCATTCGTTTCGTGGCGCAGCAATTCAATATTGCTGAAAAAATCTTGCTGCTGTAGCGATGCGATGTAGGCAATCATGGCTGCGAAATCTTTTGCTTCGGCAGAACCTTTCAGGCTATGTTTAGCGGTATCCGGTTCGAGCGACAACAGCGCAATATCGGCCGGCGTTGCGCGTTCGACCGCATCCAGCAAGTCACGCCACGGCAAATTTAGCCGCGCAATTGCGGTATTGACCACGCTAATTTCGGCAGCGGTAATGGATTTTTTTTGCACAACCGGGATCTGTGCGAGACGCTTGCGATGCTGCGCGATCAGTTGTTGCAACGCGACCTGATCGGCAACGTGCCGTCGCCATATGCGGACACCATCGACAATAAAAATTAGGCACACGATTAGTGCGATGCTCGCCAACGTCCACGTGAAAGCGCCGACACGCGACAAAGTCCGCGCCAGTGAGATCGGTGCAAAATCGATCCGCATCGGTTTCATTCGACTGGCTCGCCAGACTTGACAGACTTGCTGCGTACTACCGCATCGGTGCGCGCTGCACGATGGCGTGGTGCGTGGATCTGATGCGGTTTTTCTGCGATGACAAAGCACAGCGGGTGCTGCGCATTTATGTCGGCATCGGCATCACGTTGCGCATCCACCCCAACCTTCCGCCACGCTGCGGGTACGTTGCCCGCACACGCAATCCGCACCGGTATCGGCAAGTTCAGACGCAGCGCTTCGCGCTGTACAAAATGCGTCAGCCAATTGGGATCGTTGCGTGCGATAGCATCCCGTGGCTGCTGCACGATATGACGTAGCTGCTCGCCGTCCAGCACAATCAGGGTCATTGCGGTGTCGCTGAGTTGCGCAAACCAGTCACCGCGCGACACCGCTCCGCAACACCGATTCCACGCGTCGATGGACTCGGGCACCAATCGCGACAGTCGCAATTTGCGGGCGCGCAGGATGGCGAGCAAGTCATCG
>JAYVDE010000065.1:0-2789 GCA_043749575.1 Burkholderiaceae bacterium
GGCCACCCGGGTCAGCCCGCCCGGCACCATTTGCACCGTCTTGCCCGACAACACGAAAGGCCGCAGGTCGATGTGGCGCGGCGCGATGCCGCTCTCGACAAACGTGGGCGTGGTCGACAAGGCCAGCGTCGGCTGGGCGATGTAGTTGCTGGGCCGGGCCAGCAGCTGCGCGCGGAAGGCCTCGATTTCGGCCTTCGTACTGGCCGGGCCGACCAGCATGCCGTAGCCACCGGCACCGTGCACTTCCTTGACCACCAGTTCGCCAAGATGGGCGAGCACGTACTTCAGGTCGTCGGACTCGCGGCACAAGTAGGTCGGCACGTTCTCGAGGATCGGCTTCTCACCCAGGTAAAACTCGATCATCTTCGGCACATAGGGGTAGATCGACTTGTCGTCGGCCACCCCGGTGCCAATGGCGTTGCACAGGCTGATGTTGCCCTTGCGGTAGGCGTCGAGCAGCCCGGCGCAGCCCAGCGTGCTGTCAGCGCGGAAGGCGGTGGGGTCGAGAAAATCATCGTCGACCCGGCGGTAAATAACGTCGACCCGGCGCGGCCCATGGGTGGTGCGCATGTAGACAAAATGGTCCTTGACGAACAGGTCCTGGCCCTCGACCAACTCAACCCCCATCTGCTGGGCCAGAAACGCGTGCTCGAAGTAGGCGCTGTTGTACATGCCGGGGGTCAGCACCACCACCGTGGGCTCGTTGACGGCGGCCGGCGCCACGTCGCGCAGGGTCTCCAGCAGCAGGTCAGGGTAATGGGCCACGGGCGCCACGCGGTGCTGGGCGAACAGCTCGGGGAACAGCCGCATCATCATCTTGCGGTTCTCCAGCATGTAGCTGACGCCGCTGGGCACGCGCAGGTTGTCTTCCAGCACGCAGTAGGTGCCGCTGCCATCGGGCTGGGCGGCGCGCACGATGTCGATGCCGGCGATCTGCGAGTAAACCTGCCCCGGCAGGTCGACGCCCATCATCTCGGGGCGGAACTGGGCGTTGTTGAGCACCTGATCGGCGGGCACGATGCCGGCCTTCAGGATGTCTTGGTCGTGGTATACGTCGTGCAGGAAGCGGTTGAGCGCGGTCACCCGCTGCGTCAGGCCACGCTCCAGCGTGGCCCATTCGTCGCTGGGAATGATGCGCGGAATCACATCGAACGGAATCAGCCGCTCGGTGCCGGCGCCGTCTTCGTCCTTGGCGCCGTAGATGGCGAAGGTGATGCCGACGCGGCGGAAGATCATCTCGGCTTCTTCGCGCCTGGCGGCCATCAACTCGGCGCTCTGTTGCTGCAACCAGCGGTCAAAACCTTGGTAGTGAGGCCGCACGCCGGCGTTGGCGCCGGTCGTGGCCTGCATCTCGTCAAAACGGGGATTCATCGTGAAAGGGCTCCTGACCCGTTTTGATTAGCAACATTCGCACCACCCTTCGCACCGGCGTTCGCACCAGCGTTCGCACCAGCCACGGGTGCGACCCAGTGCCAGTAACGCCGTCGCACATCCCGGGTGCAGGATGCCACCGGATCGTGCCATAGCCAGGCACCACATTGATCGCTGCGCACCACTTCGATGCCTCGCTCGGCATAACGCGCCAACACATCGGGCGCCGGGTGGCCGAAGCGGCTGCGGTAGCCGGCCTGCACCACCGCGGCGGCCGGCCGCACCGCATCCAGGAAGGCCGCGCTCGATGAGGTGCGGCTGCCGTGGTGCGGCACCATCATCACGGTGCTGGTCAACACCACGCCGGCGCGCTGCAGCAGCGCGGCCTCTTGCGCTGCCTCGATATCACCGGTCAGCAGCAGGCTGCGGCCGCTGGCGCCCTGCACCCGCAGCACACACGACACCGCGTTGGGCTTGCGGGCGGTGGCAACGTCCTCGGGCGTGGGGTGCAGCATCTCGAATTGCACACCGTCCCACTGCCAGCGCTGGCCGGCGCGGCAAGGCGTGTGCGGCACGTTATGCGGCACGTTGTGCGGCACGGCCGATGCCAGCAGCGGGTGGCCGGGCTCCAGCGCGCTATGCAGCGCCCCCACCGGGTGCCCGGCCAGCAGGCTGGCAGCGCCGCCCACATGGTCGCTGTCGCGGTGGCTGAGCACCAGCACGTCGACCTGCGGCTCGCCCCGGCTGCGCAGCAAGGGCAGCAGCACCCGCTGGCCGGCATCGCTCTCGCGAGAATATTGCGGGCCGGTGTCGTAGACCAGCAGGTGGCCGCGGGTGCGCACCAGCACCGCGGTGCCCTGGCCGATGTCGGCGGCCAAGGCCTCGAAGGCACCCGCAGCGGGCCGCGCCACCGGCGGCCAGAGCAAGGGCAGCACCAGCGGCAGCGCCAGCCAGCGCAAGGCTGCCGGCGCCGGCAACACCGCCAGCAGCGCGCCGAGCAGGCCACAGCCGGCCATCCAGGCGGGCGCCAGCGGGGCGGTCCACACCGCCAGCGGCCAGCGCGCCAGCGCCTCCAAGCCCCAGACCATGGTCTGCACGCCCCAGCCCGCCACCGTCCACAAGAAGGGCAGCGCCATGCCCAGCAGCGCCAACGGCGTGATCACCAGCGTGACCAACGGGATCGCCACCAAGTTGGCGATGAAGCCGACCACACTGATCTGCTGAAAGAAAACCAGCGACAAGGGCGCCAGGCCCAGCGTGGCAACGCCCTGGGCCCGCAGGTGGCCGGCCAAGACGCCGCGCACGCCGGCTGGGCCGCCGGCCGCACCGCGCACCGGTTCGGACACCATCAACAAGCCCACCGCGGCGAACGACAACCAGAACCCCGGCTGCAGCAGCGCCCAGGGGTCGAGCGCGGT
>JAYVDE010000066.1:0-2780 GCA_043749575.1 Burkholderiaceae bacterium
TGACCGGCCGGCCCAGCACGTCGGCGCAAGCGCCCTGCTCGACGATGCGGCCGGCCTGCATCACCGCCACGAAGTCGGCGATGTACGCCACCACCGCCAGGTTGTGGGTGATGAACAGGTAGCTGACGCCCAACTCGCGCTGCAGCTCGCGCAGCAAGTTGAGGATCTGCGCCTGCACCGAGACATCCAGCGCCGAAGTGGGTTCGTCGCAGACGATCAGCCGCGGCTGCACCGCCAATGCGCGGGCGATGGCGATGCGCTGGCGCTGGCCGCCCGAGAACTCGTGCGGAAAACGCTGCAGCGCCTCGCGCCGCAAGCCCACTTGGTCGACGATGCGTTCGATGCGGCTGCGGCGTTCGGCCACCGTGGTCTGCGGCTGCAGCGCGGCCAGGCCTTCGTCGAGGATCTCGGCCACGCGCATGCGCGGGTCCAGCGAGGCAAACGGATCTTGAAAGATGATTTGCACCGCGCCGCGGGCCTGGCGCAGTTGGGCACCTTGCATCGCAAATAGGTCGCTGCCGTCCAGCAGGGCCTGGCCGCCGATCTGCGCCTGGCCGCGCAGCAACTGCACGATGGCCTTGCCGGTGGTGGTCTTGCCGCAACCCGATTCACCGACCAGGGCCAGGGTCTGGCCGGCCGCCACCTTGAACGACACGCCCTTGACGGCATCGAAACGCGCCGGCTTGCCGCCCAGGAAACCTTTGCGCTGCACGAAGCTGACGCTGAGTTCGGCCACCTGCAGCAGCGGCGCGCCGCTGGCCGGCGGTGGTGCCCGATGGCCGGGAGTGGCCGGGGTGGCTAGACCCGCCGGGGTGGCACCGGATGCGGTCGCGGTGGTGGCAGCGGTGGCAGCGGTGGCGGTGGTGGTCACCAGCCCTGGCCCGCCGGGCTGCAGCAGCAGGCAGCGCACCGGGTGGTCTGCCGGCCCCAGCAGATCGGGCGGCGTGGTGTGGCAGACCGGCTGGGCAAACGCGCAACGCGGCGCAAAGCGGCAGCCGATGAAGTCTTGCGTCAGCGGCGGCACCGTGCCGGCAATGGCGGCCAGCGGCTGGCCGCGCCGGCCGGCGTCGGGCAGGGCCTGCAGCAGCGCACGCGCATAGGGGTGCTGCGGTCGGCTGAAAAACTGCGCGGCCGGCGCCACTTCGATGATCTGGCCGGCGTACATCAGCGCCACGTGCTGGGCCATGCCGGCCACCACCGCCAGATCATGGGTGATCAGCAGCAGGCCCATGCCCTGCTCACGCTGCAGGTCGCGCAGCAGGTCGAGGATCTGCTGCTGGATCGTGACGTCGAGCGCGGTGGTCGGCTCGTCGGCCACCAGGTAGTCGGGCTCGGCGGCCAGCGTCATGGCGATCATCACGCGCTGCTTCTGGCCGCCGCTCATGCGGAACGGGTAGTCGTCGATGCGCCGCGCGGGCTCGGGGATGCCGACCCGGCGCAGCCAGTCGATGGCCTTGGTGCGCGCCGCGACACCGCGCAAGGCGGTGTGGGTCTCGATGGCTTCAACGATCTGCACACCAATGGTCAGCACCGGGTTCAGGCTGGTGCCCGGCTCCTGAAAAATCATGCCGATGCGCCCGCCCCGCACCGCGCGCATTTGCGCTTCGGGCAGGCCGAGCAGGTCGCACCCGTCCAGCGTGATGTCGCCACCGGTCACCACGCCGGCGTCGGGCAGCAGGCGCATCAAGGCCAGCGCGGTCATGCTTTTGCCGCAGCCCGATTCACCGACCAGCGCAAAGGTCTCGCCCCGGCTGATGGCCAGGCTCAGGCGGTCGATGGCGCGCACGGTGCCGGCTTCGGCGTCGAGCTCGACCTGGAGGTCGTCGATGTTCAACATGCTCAGTTTCCCGACGACGCAGGCTTGCGCAGCGCCAACCGCGGCCGCAGGCTGCGCGCGCGCGGGTCGAAGGCATCACGCACGCCGTCGGCAAACAGGTTGGCCGCCAGCACCAGCGCCACCATGAAACCGAAGGCGGCGGCAAAGCTCCACCAGACGACAGGGTCACGGCTCATCTCGCTGCGCGCCAAGTTGATCATGCCGCCGAAGCTGCTGGTGCTGGGGTCGACACCGACGCCGACATAGGTCAGCACCGCCTCGTAGAGGATCAGGTCACTGAAGCTCAGCACCGTGGTGATCAGCACCAGGTGCATCACGTTGGGCAGGATGTGGCGGGCCATGATGCGGGCCTGCGGCACGCCGAAGGCGGTGGCGGCCTGCACAAACTCCAACTCGCGCAGCTTCAGTGTTTCGGCCCGCACCAGCCGGCACAGCGTGGCCCAGCCGGTGACACCCAGGATCACGCAGAGCAAAAAGACTTTCAGGTCGGCGCGCTCGGCGCCGGTCTCGAACCACTCGGGGTGCTGGTCCAGCGCCACCTGCACCATCAGCACACAGGCGGCGATCAGCAGCACGTTGGGCACGCTGGACAGCGTGGTGTAGAGGTACTGCACCGCCTCGTCCACCCAGCCGCGGTACCAGCCGGCCAGGATGCCCAGCACCACCGCGAGCGGCAGCGTGGCCAGCGTGCTGAGCAGGCCGATGACAAAGGCGGTGCGGATGCTCTTGAGCGTCTGCACCAGCACGTCGTTGCCGGTGCGGTCGGTGCCAAACACATGGTAGTGGCCCATCAACGCGACCACCGGGCCGGCGGCCAGGCAGAGCACGGTGAAGGTGGCCAGCAGCGCGCGCAGCGGGTAGTGGGTGCGGTCGGCGGCAATGGCCCGGGCGGCAGCCCCTAAACCGCCATGCGAGCGGCTCAGCAGTGCGGCAGTCAGCAGCA
>JAYVDE010000067.1:0-2761 GCA_043749575.1 Burkholderiaceae bacterium
CTGGGCCTGGGAGATCGACCTGCAGACCCGCAGCGGCACCGGCTATGTCTACGCCGCCCGCCACTGCAGCGACGACGAGGCGCTGGCCACGCTGCAGCGGTTTCACGCCGATCGCCGGCGGCTGGCCGAGCCCCGGCTGCTGAAAATGCGCATCGGCCACCGCGCCCGGGTGTGGGAGAAAAACTGTCTGTCGCTGGGCTTGGCTTCGGGCTTTATCGAGCCGCTGGAATCGACCGGCATCTACCTGATCGAACACGCGCTGCAGCAGTTCATCGACTACCTGCCGGGTGTCGGCCGCCACGCCGTCGCCCAGGCCAAGTACAACAGCCTGATCTCTGACCTGTACGACGAGCTGCGCGATTTCATCGTGCTGCACTACACCTTGTCGATGCGCCGCGACACGCCGTTCTGGCGCGACTGCACCGACCCGGGCCGGGTCTCGCCCAACCTGGCCGCGCTGCTGGCGCTGTGGGACGAGAAGCTGCCGCACACCACCGACATCAACCGCAAGATGTCGCTGTTCGGCGCCAACAACTATTTCTTCATCCTGGCCGGGCTGCACCGGCTGCCCAGTGCCGGCATCGGCCAGTCGCGTTACATCGCACCTGACAGCAGCCGCCGGGTGCTGGCCCAGGTGGCCAAGATCCGCGAGGTGGCGCTGGCCCAGTCGCCGACGATGCGCGACTACAGCCGCAAGCTGGTCGGCGCCACCGCCCACGCGCCGCAGCGCAGCGTGGCCGTGGCGGTCTGATCGGCCTGATCGGCTGGGTCGGCTGGGTCGGCTGGGTCGGCTGGGTCGGCTGGGTCGGCTGGGTCGGCTGGGGCGGCTGGGTCGGCACAGGCCGCCTGAGCGGGCCGGCCGACCCCACCCAGCGGTGGATCGGCATGCCGCCTACCATCGGCCCATGCCATCGAACCCTGCCAAAACCGCCACCGCCGACCCGCCCCAGGTGCACCGCCTGGCCAACGGCGTGCGCGTCGTCACGATCGAGCTGCCGCACTTGCAGACCGCCAGCGTCAGTGTCTTCGTGCGCTGTGGCAGCGCGCACGAGGCCAAGCGCTTCAACGGCATCGGCCATGTCGTCGAGCACATGGCCTTCAAGGGCACAACAGCACGCGACGCCCGCACGCTCAACCTCGATGCCGAGCGGCTGGGCGCCGAGGTCAACGCCCACACCGACAAGGACCACACCGCCTTCCACATGCGCGGCTTGGGACCGCATGCGCCGGGCTTCGTGCGCATGCTGGGCGACATCGTGCGCCATGCCACCTACCCGGCCGACGAACTGGAGCGTGAGCGCGAGGTGCTGCTGCACGAGTTCACCGAGGACGAAGACGACCCGATGGCCACCGCCTTCAAGCTGTTCGACCGCTGCAGCTGGGGCCAGCACCCGCTGGCACAGCCGGTGATCGGCAGCCGGCGCAACATCGAGCGTTTCAGCCGCGACGACCTGGTCGACCATGTGCAGCGCCACTACAGCGGCGCCAACATCGTGGTCGCCGCGGCCGGCGCGATCAACAGCGCGGCGATCCTGCGCGAGGCCGAAGCCGCCTTCGGCAACCTGGTCACGGGCAGCGCCAACACGCTGGCGGCGCCGGCCTGGGTGGGTGGCCTGCACACCCGGCCGATGACCGGCAGCAGCCAGACCCATTTGGTGCTGGGCTTCGGCATCCCGCCGCTGCAGGCCGACGACCCGCTGGCCGCGGTGGCCGCCGCCGTGCTGGGCGAAGGCATGAGCTCGCCGCTGATGGACCAGCTGCGTGAGCAGCGTGGCCTGGTCTATTACGCCGCCTGCTCGGCCGACCTGGTCGACAGCGGCGGCCAGTTCGTCATCGAGGCCAGCACCTCGCCCAAGCAGCTCGACGAATGCCTGGCCGCGCTGGCCGGCTTGCTCGCGGCGCAGGCCGTCTCGATCACGCCTATCGACCTGGAACGCGGCAAGAACCAGCTGCGCGTGCGCCGCCTGCGGGGGCTGGAGAAGACCGGCCGTCGGCTGGAAGCCGCAGCGCTAGACCTGCTGGTGCTGGGCCGTTTGCGGCCGGACGACGACTGGCTGCGCCGCGTCGATGCGGTGACCGCCGAGGACGTGCGCCAGGCCTTGGCCACGATGCTGCAAAGCGGCGCCGCGCTGGCCATCACCGGCCGCGTGCCGCGCGGCACCAGCGAGCGGGCGCGCGAGCTGCTGGGCGGGCACGGCCTGGTGGTGTAGCGCGCCCGGCGGCACGGACCCGTGCCGCCCAGGCTGGTTTGGCGGGCATGACGGGCATGACGGACAAGCGCCCGTCAGCGTCAATCAGCGCAGCGGGTCGTCGTCATCGGCGCGCTCACCGCCGCGACGGCCCGAGAACATCGTCCACCAGACGATGACGATCAACACCAACCCTGCGCCCAGCGCTTCCAGCAAAATCAGCCACATGCATCGATTATCCCGTCCCGGCCGGGTCCCGAGCCCCGGCAGCGCCAGCAGGTCGCTGCGCACCGGGCCGCGCCTGCGGGCGGCCAGCCTGCTGGTGCTGTTCCTGCTGCTGGGGGCGTGCGCCAGCCCGCCACCGCCCTCGCTGCCGGCACCGCAGGCCGGCGCCTCCGCCGCCGGTGCTGCTGCTGCTCCCGCCGCCACAGCCGCCAGTCCGGCCAACGCCTGGCCAGCGGCCGCCAATCCGACCGCGCTGCAGCGCCCGCGCGCCCGCTGGGTGCCGGTCAGCTGGTCGCAACTGCCCGGCTGGGCCGACGACCGCGCCAGCGAGCTGTGGCCAGCGTTGC
>JAYVDE010000068.1:0-2760 GCA_043749575.1 Burkholderiaceae bacterium
TGCCTCAGTGCGACCACTGGGCTACGAGGTCGACGAGGAAGTGGCAGAACCCGAGGACCCGGCGGCCGACACCGCAGTCAAGAAGAAAAAGAAGAAAAAGGCCGCCCCGCCCGTGCTGCCGGTGACCGCCGTGCACTTCTCCAACTTCATCGTGCAGTAATGGCCCCCCCCCGAAGCGTCTTCGGCGGTCCACCTCGCGGCTTGCAGGCCGCTCGGATTCACCAGGCACGGACCAGTCCGCAGGGACTGCGCCATGTCCGGGCTCAGTCCCCCCAGGGGGGCCGAGCCCGGACATGCCGGGTCCAGTGGACCTGGCATGCCTGGCGAGGGGTCGGGCCAGCAGGCCCGGCGCGGCCTGCAAGCCACCCCAGCGGACCGGCAGAGCCGGCTCCGCGGCGTCCGCTTGACGGCGCCGCGCCTGGCGGCGTTGGCGGGTCCGCGCCGTGTCGGTGGGAGACGACGAAGTGAATCAGCAAATCCTTTCGCAAGACGAAGTCGATGCCCTGCTGCAAGGCATCACCGGCGAGAGCCAGAAGATCGAGACCGAAGAGGTCAAGACCGAGGGCGTGCGCGACTACAACATCGCCAGCCAGGAGCGCATCGTCCGCGGCCGCATGCCGACGATGGAGATCATCGGCGAGCGCTTCGCCCGCAACATACGGCTGGGTCTGTTCAACCTGATCCGCAAAAGCCCCGAGGTCTCGATCGGCGGCGCCAAGGTCATCAAGTACAGCGCCTTCCTGCGCGAGATCGTGGTGCCGACCAACTTCAACATCGTCTCGGTCAAGCCCTTGCGCGGCAGCGGGCTGATCGTCTGCGACCCGTCGCTGGTGTTCGCGGTGATCGACGCGCTCTATGGCGGCAACGGCAAATACCACACCCGCATCGAGGGCCGCGACTTCTCGCACACCGAACAGCGGGTGATCCAGCGCCTGGTCGACTGCATCATCACCGAGTACAAAAAGGCCTGGAGCGGCATCTACCCGGTGGAGCTGGAGTACCAGCGCTCGGAGATGCAGCCACAGTTCTGCAACATCGCCACGCCCAGCGAGGTGGTGGTGACCACCAGCTTCACGCTGGAGATTGGCGACACCACTGGCACAGTGCACTTCTGCATCCCGTACAGCACGCTGGAACCGATCCGCGACGTGCTGTATTCGGCGATGCAGGGCGACGCCGAGCCCGACCGCCGCTGGGTCAAGCTGCTGCGCACGCAGCTGCAATCGGCCGAGGTGCCGCTGGTCGCCGAACTGGCCACCGCGCAGTCCACCGTCGAGCAACTGCTGAGCTTGAAACCGGGGGACTTCATCGAGCTGGACCTGCTGCCGATGATCCAGGCCAAGGTCGACGGCGTGCCGGTGTTCGACTGCCACTACGGCACCTCCAATGGCCGCAATGCCATCAAGATTGATCGACTGTTGACCGGCACCGACACGGGCTGGCTGGGAGCAAACCATGAGTGATGAAGCCACCGCCGGCATGTCCGAAGAAGACCGCATGGCCGCCGAGTGGGCCGCCGCGCTGAGTGAGGCCAAACCCGAGGTTGCCAGGGAGCTGAGCCACCCGCTGGAATCGGTGGCGGCCGCGTCGTTCACCAACTTCAGCGCCACACCGCCAGCCAGCGTCGGCGCGGGCAACGACCTGAACATGATCCTCGACATCCCGGTGCAGCTGACCGTGGAGTTGGGCCGCACCAGGATCCCGATCAAGCACATCTTGCAGCTGGCGCAGGGCTCGGTGGTCGAGCTCGAAGCGCTGGCCGGTGAGCCGATGGATGTGCTGGTCAACGGTTACCTGATCGCCCAGGGCGAGGTGGTGGTGGTCAACGACAAGTTCGGCATCCGGCTGACCGACATCGTCACTCCCAGCGAGCGCATGCGCCGCCTGAGCAGGACATGACCCCCCCCCCGAAGCGCCTACGGCGTCCTTTCAGGCCGCGCTGGGCCAGAGGCCCAGCCCTTCGGCAGGCAAAAACGGCTCGCCGTTTGTGTCCGGCCTCAGCCCCCCCAGGGGGGCGCCCCCAGCGGCCCGGCAAAGCCGGTTCCGCGGCGGCCACTTGATGACACCACCCGCGTATGCGGCACCGCGCGCTGGAGCCTTTGGCCATGAACTTCTCTGCCTACCTCGGCCCGCTGGCGGTCTTCGTGCTGATCCTGGCGCTGATCCCGACGGCGCTGTGGCTGCTCAAGCGCACGCCCATCGGTGGCGCCGGCAGCGGCCACGCGATGCGGCTGGTGGCGACATTGCCGCTGGCGCCCAACCAGCGCCTGGTCACCGTGGAGGTGGGCAGTGGCGACGACCGCCGCTGGCTGGTGCTGGGCGTCACGCCCGCGGGCATCCACACCTTGCACACCTTGGCACCGCAGGCCGAGCTGCCGATGGCGGCCACGCCGCTGCCCTTGTTCGCCCAACTGCTGCAACGCCAGCGTGGCGCCGCTGCTACCGCTGCTACCGGTGCTACCGGTGCTGTTGCCGGTAGTGAAACCGGAGCGAACCATGCGCGCTGACCGCAGCACTTTTTTTGGCATCGGCGCCCGCCACGCGGCGCGTGGCCTCGGCCTGGCGTTGTTGTCGGCCTTTTCTGCAGCGGCTTTAGCCCAAGGCACCGGGGCGGCCAGCGCCGGCGGGCCGGGCCTGCCGCTGTTGATCGGCCAGGCCAGCGGTGGCACGGCGTATTCAGTGCCGGTGCAGACCTTGCTGTTTTTCACCGCGCTGGGCTTCCTGCCGGCGGTGGTGCTGATGATGACCGGCTTCACCCGC
>JAYVDE010000069.1:0-7643 GCA_043749575.1 Burkholderiaceae bacterium
TGCCGCCCAGGAACAGCTTGCTGCTTTCCATCACCAGGCCGATCAAGCCGGCGACGATGGCGGCCGTTGCTGTCGACCAGCGCAGCGACCAGCCCAGCACCGCCACCGGCAAGTACATCACCACCACACTGCCCAGGCTGAACAGCGCCAACGCCTCGGTGGTGTAGTAGTGGTAGTAAAACGGCATCAAACGAAGCGCCTGCCATTGCGCCTGCGCGTAGTCCAGCCCCTGCCACGGCCGCACGAACCATCCCGTCACCACCGCCAGCAGCAAGCCATGCAGCAGCAGGACGGGCAGGGCCTGCCGGCGCATGTGGTGGGCCAGTTGTTGCAGGCTGAAACGACGGCGTTCGCGCCAGAGCAGCGCGCCCAGCAGCACACCGGCGCTGCGCGTCAACACCGACGCGCCCTGGCTGATGCCCGAGGCGATCATGAACTGGCCCACCTCGATGCCCAAGCCCAGCAGCCCACCGGCCAAGGCCAGCGCGGGCCAACCCAGCCGCTGCACCGTTCGGTGGCGGGCCAGCAGCCAGCCGAAGGGCAAGGCCAGGCCGACCTCGAGCGCCAACTGCAGCGCCGCCAGCACCGGCCGCGGGCCGGCGCCCGCCAGCCACCAGCCCCAGTTGTCGGACGCCAGCTTGGCGCTGAACTCGGCCGCTGACAGCAGCAGATCGTAAGGGAACAGGCACAGCGCCGGATAGGCCACGACATAAGCGGGCAGCAGTATCGACACCTGCCGCAGGCCACCACGGGCCCAGCCGGTCTGCCGCTGGCGCAGCCAGGGCAGCAAGAACGGCGCCAGCGCGATGCCCAGTCCACTGCCGATGGCTTCGGCCAGCAGGTCGTTGAGCGAAACCGTGCGCGGGGGAAAGTAGAGTTGGACGAACTCGACGCCGCCGGCCAGCGCCGCACACCACAAGGCAGCCAGGCCGAAGGCGGCAGCGCGCGCGGCGGGGCCGAGCGCGCGCAGCAGCACCGTGGCGGTCAGGAACCCGACCGGGACATAGAGCACCGCGTTGGCGATCCAGTCGGCGCGAGACTCGACGCCGAGCGCCAGAAACGGCGCCTGGCTGAACAGTGCCCAGGCGCGATCCAGCGGGAGCGGTCGGAAGTCGAACGGCAGCAAGCTGCCGTAAACGACGAAGGCGGTCCATGCCAGCCAAGCCGCAAGCGCCAGCCGCGCTCGGCTCATGTCTTGCCGGCCTCGGCAGGACCGATGGCCGCGTCACGCACCCGGTGACCCGTCAGCAGCACCCAAGCGCGCTTTCGTGCCGGGCAAGGCACTGTTCAAGGCGTTGGCGGCGTGCGGCGCACGGTGCGCCGCGACGATCAGCAGGGCCCGCCGCCAAGCTTGATGCGCACCCTAATTTCGGGGTTGGCACTGCAGAAACTGTGCGTGCCATCGTTGTTGTTCCAGACCGCGTAGGTGTATTGCGCGCCGCCGCCGTAGTCGTAGGTCACGAAAGCGCCACGTCCGCCGATGACCGTCCAGCTGCCGACCTGCGTCGACGGGTCGCCCTTGTCGGTCGGTCCGCGCTTGTAGTCGACGAGCGCGCCGCCGGGCTGGTGCAACTCCTGCGCCTCCATCGTCGGCTGGGTGACCGCCGGCAAACACAACGTGTTGCCTTGCAGCAGGGTGGTCATCGCCGCCATGGTGGCGACGCGCACCGACGGCGCCGCGCACGCGGCCATCGACACGGCCGGAAGTCCCGCCAGGGCCATGCCAGCAACAGCGGCCAGGATGATGGGTTTCATGCACTTGCTCCAGTTCAAGAAGAATTCGACGCGCCAGTCGTCGTGAAAGACGCCGCGCTGCCGATCACAAACAGATCGGCTACTGTCCCGCGGACTGCCGCACAACCGCACAGCCGCACAACCGAGTGGCCAAGGCGAGCGCGGCAGCCGCAGCGATTGGGTACGGTCAGGGCAGCCGACGCCGACGCGCCGCTGCTGCGCCGCCCAAGCCCAGCAGGCCCAGCGCCAGCATCGCGACCGAGGCCGGCTCGGGCACCGGCGCGTGGAAGTTCGAGATCGTCAGGCTCGCGCTGCCGCCCAAGTTGTCCAGCGTGGTGACGTGGAAGCCGATCGTGTCACCCGCAGCGACCAGAAACGACACCAGGCCCGACTGGCTGTTGCCACCGCCATCAGCAGTCAGCTGGAACTGACCGTTCTTACGGTAGCCGGCGGGATCATAAAAAGCGCCTGCGGGATCGGTCGAGGTGTAGGCCCAGTTGAAGCTGAAGGTGCCGGCCGCAGGCGCGATGATCGTGAAGTCGACGCGAGAGAAGGTGTCCACCACAGGGTTGCTGTTCGAGCCGATCAGCGTGATCGACCCGGGCGCGCCCGTGGTGTCGACGCTGCCGAAATCAGTGCTGGCGTCAGGCGCGTGGCCGACCAGCCATTGCGCCGGCGCGTAGTAGCCGCTGAAATCGGCCGAAGCGGCCATCGAGAAACCGAGCAGACCAGCGGCGACGGCGCCATAAAGCATTGATCGTTTCATTGTCTTATCCATCCTGGATTGATTGATGAGCTGAACACGCAAGTTTCGCGCCGCACAAAGAAAGCGCCGTTGAATTAAGGGCTTGGCGATGCCGGCCATTTAGCGACGCATCGAAACGTAAAAAATGTCGACAGCACACTGGGTCGTTGCTGCGACTAGGCGCCAGCATCTTGGCAGACCGGGCGCCAAGGTCCTGCCCGGTCAAAACCCGCCGCCAACGGCCGGTCCACGGTAGCTGCCAGGCCAAGCGGCAGGAGAGCCCGCCCGGCAGACACCACCGACAAACACCCGCATCTCGCCAGGCGCAAAGGCCCGCCAGTCCTCACCGGTGGTCAGCGGTTGTGTGGCGACCAGCGCCACCCGGTCGCCCGGCGTGGTCAGCGCGCCGAAATCCACACTCAAGTCTTCATCGGCCAGGCGCGCCGCGCCGAAGGGATGGGCGCGCTCCAGCCAGTGCAGGTGGGTGCTGCAGTGCGCCCACAGCGCCTGGCCGTTGCTCAGCAGGCAGTTGAAGGTGCCGTGCGCGGCCGGCACCGGCAGCAATTCGGCCAGGGTACGGCTCAGTTCCTCGATCGTCGGCACCGCCGCGTGGGCCTTGGCCAGCTCTTGCATCAGCCAGCAAAACGCCAGCTCGCTGTCGGTGTCGCCGACCGGGCGGAAGCTGCCGTGCAGCCGCGGGTTGAACCCGCCAGCGCCGGCCTTGAGGTCGCCGTTGTGGGCGAAGACCCAGTAGCGGCCCCACAGCTCGCGCATGAACGGGTGGGTGTTCTGCAGCGCCACCCGGCCCTGGGTGGCCTTGCGGATGTGGGCGATGACGTTGCCGCTCTTGATCGGGTAGCGTTTGACCAATTCGGCCACCGGCGAGGAGCGCGCGCTGTGGTGGTCGACAAACAGCCGCAAGCCGGGGTCTTCGAAGAAGGCGATGCCGAAGCCGTCCTTGTGTTCGTCGGCCCGGGTGGCCAGGCCGGTGAACGAGAACATCACGTCGGTCGGCGTGTTGGCGTTCATGCCGAGCAGTTGGCACATGACCGTGAATCCAGGCTCTAGCGGATCGGCAGGAACAGCCGCGACAGCCCGCGCAGCGACACCAGGTTGCCGGGGTTGCCGGTCTCTTCGAGCACGCCCTGCATGCGGCGCAGGATGCGTTGGCTTTTGTTGGCGCGCCAGATCAGCAAATCGGTCAGCCAGGGGTGCTCGTTGACCTTGTTGGCGCGCTCGTAGAGGTCGAAGCGCGGCTTCAGCGCCGCCAGCGACGACTCGTAGCGCGCTCGGGTGGCGGCTTCGGCCACCGTGTCGTCCGCGCTGGCGCCAGCCAGCAGCGCCTCGGCCGCCAGGATGCCGGTCTCCATCGCCTTGCCGATGCCCTCGCCGGTGAAGGCGTAGGTGCTGCCCGCGGCCTCACCGGTGACCAGCAGACCGGGCCGGCTGAAACGCGCGCCGTCGAGTGAGCAGCGCAACGGCGCGCCCTTGAAGTCGCCGACCACTTGGCCGCCGGCCATCAGCTCGCCGGCCGGTGCGTAGACCCGCGCAAACGCCGCCAGCATCTCGCGCAGGTTGACGTCCTCCATCGTGGCGCGGCCGTCGACCTGCTTGCCATGGCTGTGCGCCAGACCGACGCCGATGTTGTAGACGTCACCGGGGCACGGAAAGATCCAGCCATAACCCTTGCGCAGCTGCTTGTGCCAGACCACCTCCAGCGCGCGGATGCGGCCGGCCATGCCGGGGTGGTGCAGGTAACCGCGCAGCGCCACGCCGCTGGGGGTGCGGCGCTCGCACAGGCCGGCGGCGAGCAGCGCCTTGGGCACTGCGCCGGTGGCCAGCACCAGCCAGCGCGCACGCACCTCGCTGAGGCCCAGCGCCGGTGACTTCAAACGCGCGCCGACCACGCGGGCGTCGTCGCCTTCGCCGTCGAACAGCGGCGCCTCGAAGCGCCACGGCGCGCAGAACTTGGCACCAGCGCGTTCGGCCGCGCGCTTGAGGATGTCGTCGAGTTGGCGGCGCGGCAGCACGGCCAGCTGGCCCGGCACGTCAACGCGGCCGCCGCGCGGGCCGATGCAGCCGACATGGGCCACCGCCTGGGCCTGCGCCATCACCTCGGCATGCACGCCCAGACGCCGCAGGGCATGGTGGGCGTCGGGGATCAGGCCGTCGCCGCAAACCTTGTCGCGCGGAAAGTCGTGCTGGTCAACCAGCACCACCTGCAGCCCCTGGCGGGCCAGCCACAAGGCGCAGGCGCTGCCAGCGGGGCCGGCGCCCACCACCAGCACGTCACAGGTGGCCGGGGGCAGCGCGGGCAAGTTCATGGTGGGGCGTCATCGAGCAGAACAGGCGGCAGGCGGGGCGGGTGCGAAGCAACATTTTTGATCGATTGTAGGCAGGCACCACTCCCCCGTGGCCAGCCTCGATCCGCATCAACACCCAATACGCCCGCCGGGATCCGACAGGTTGGCAGCGGTCGCGGCACGCTTGCATTTCCCGAACCCTGCCTTGCCATGCGCTTGAGCGTGGGCCGATCCTGGCCCTGCCGCCAACGCATCCGGTACCGCAGGATTCCCGGGGCCTTGCGGTCCGATCCATGGCGACTCACTGACCCCCACGGCATGCACAATGCCGACAAAAAACGGGGGGCGAATGGCCAGGATCTTCGACAACATCGATCAAGACCTGCTGGGCGCCCTGCGCGCCACGCTGGCCGTGTCGAAGCGAGCCGATTTCTGTGTCGGCTACCTGAACCTGCGCGGCTGGCAGGCCGTTGATGACCTGGTGCAACCCTGGTCGGTCGCTGCCGGTCAGGTTTGCCGCGTGCTGGTCGGCATGCAAAGACCACCGCATGACGAAATCAGGGACTTGTACCGCGCCGGTTCAGGTCCGGAAGGCCTGGACAACGGCAAAGCCATCCAGCTCAAGACCCAGTTTGCGGCCCACCTGCGCGAGCAGATCACGCTGGGCATCCCCACTGGCAAGGACGAGGCAGCGCTGCGCAGCTTGGCCCGCCAACTGCGCGCAGGTCAGGTGTGCATCAAGCTGTTCCTGCCCTACCCGTTGCACGCCAAGCTGTACCTGCTGTTCCGCGACGATGCAAACAACCCCATCACCGGCTTTGTCGGCAGCAGCAACCTCACGATGCAAGGCCTGGCCCGCCAAGGTGAGCTCAACGTCGACGTGCTCGACCACCAGGCGACCGAGCGCTTGTCGGCCTGGTTCGACGCCCGCTGGGGCGACCGCTGGGCGCTCGACGTGTCGGCTGAACTGGCCGCCATCATCGAAGCCAGTTGGGCGCGCGAAGCGGCGATCCCGCCGTTCCATATCTACCTCAACATCGCCTACCACCTGAGCACCGAGGCACGTGCCGGTTTGAGCCAGTTCCGCCTGCCGGCGCGCTTCGAGCAAGACTTGTTCGAGTTTCAGAAGAGCGCCGTCAAGATCGCTGCCCGCCACCTGCAGCGCCGCGGCGGCGTGATGATCGGCGACGTGGTGGGTCTGGGCAAGACGATGATGGCCACCGCGCTGGCCCGTATGTTCGAAGACGACTGGGGGTTTGAGACCCTGATCATCTGCCCCAAAAACCTGGAGCCGATGTGGGAGCGGTACCGGACCGAGTACGGCCTGCGCGGCACCGTGCTGCCGATCAGCCAGGTCACCCGGCGGCTGCCCGACCTCAGGCGCTACCGGCTGGTGTTGATCGACGAAAGCCACAACCTGCGCAACCGCGAAGGCCGGCGCTACAAGGCGATTGCCGACTACATCCGCAGCTGTGATGCCAAAGTCATCCTGCTGACGGCCACGCCCTACAACAAGACCAAGACCGACCTGTCCAGCCAGCTGCGTTTGTTCATCGACGAGAAGGCCAACATCGGCGTGCGGCCTGAGCACTTTATGCGCCGCGAAGGCCTGGCTGAAGCCGAGTTCGAGCGCAAGTACCAGTGCAAGGTCAACTCGATCCTGGCCATCGAAAAGAGCACCGAGTTCGACGACTGGCGCGAACTGATACGCCTGTACATGGTGCGCCGCACCCGCAGCTTCATCGTCCAGCACTACACCCAGGCTGACGAGAAGGGCCGCCGCTACCTGCCGGGCAAGGGCGACAGCCGCAACTACTTTCCGAAGCGCTTGCCGCTGACCTTGAAGTTTGCAGTCGACGAGACTGATGCGCACGACCGCTATGCCCGCCTCTACGCCGGCGCGGTGGTCGACCAGATCAACGCGCTGCACGTACCACGTTACGGCTTGGGTCTGTATGTCGACCCCGTCGCCGAGAAGACTGCGTCAGCGACTGAGCGCAAGGTCATCGACAACCTGGGCCGGGCGGGCAAGCGCCTGATGGGCTTTTGTCGAACCAACCTGTTCAAGCGGTTGGAGTCATCGGGCTACTCATTCCTGCAGTCCATCGACCGCCACATCCTGCGCAACCGCATCTACCTCTACGCCATCGAGCGCGGCCTCGATTTGCCGCTGGGCGTGCTCGACGCCGGGCTGCTGGACGCCGACCACATCGATGAGGATGCCGAGGGCCTGGAAGGCGACCAGGAAGACTTGCTCGATGGCCTGGTGGAAGCGGTTGAGCCGGTTGAAGCGGTCGACACCGGCGCGGCCGCCATCGACCCGATGGCCAGGGCCAGAACCGCCTACCAGCTGTATTCAATCGACTACAAGAAGCGCTTCAAGTGGATCAGCCCGCGCCTGTTCAAGCCGATGCTGGCCGAACATCTGGCCGCTGATACCCAATCCTTGAGCGAGTTGATGGCCCACCACGGCGCCTGGGATGCCAGCTTGGACCGCAAGTTTCTAGAACTGCGCCAGTTGGTGGCCAAGACCCATGCCAAGGACAAGGTGCTGGTCTTCACCCAGTTTGCCGACACCGCCCGCTACCTGGGGCGAGAGCTTCGTAAGGCCGGGCTCAGCCAACTGGCGGTGGCCACCGGCGCGTCGGCCGACCCGTATGCGCTGGCCTGCCGGTTTTCACCCCGGTCCAACAACAAGACCGTGAGCAAGGCCGATGAACTGCGCGTGCTGATCTGCACCGATGTGTTGTCAGAAGGCCAGAACCTGCAGGACTGCAGCGCGGTGGTCAACTTCGACCTGCCCTGGGCCATCATCCGGCTGATCCAGCGCGCTGGCCGGGTCGACCGCATCGGCCAGAAGG
>JAYVDE010000070.1:0-7636 GCA_043749575.1 Burkholderiaceae bacterium
GCGCTGCGCGGCCGGCGGCCGGCTATTTCTTCGGCTTGCCGAGCCCGGCGGCTTCGCGGCACATCGCGCGTTCGTTTTCGTCAGCGATGGCGGCACAACGGCCGGCTGAGTCGTTGATCGCCGATCCTGACGGCTGGCCAGTTGTTCTCGCGCCCGTGCCGGTGCCGCCAGCGCCCGGTGGCGTCTTGCCCAACGGGATAGAAAGCTGCGGCGTGATGGTCCGTTCCGGTCGCAACTCGCCCGGCGGAGCGGCGGATTCACGCTTCTCCGCCGCCGTCAGCGGCCGCGTCTGGCGCTTGACCGGCACCGGTGCCGACGCCGCCGGCTTGATCACGAGCACCGGCGCCGAGGCCGACCGCGCGCCGTTGGCCGCCGGCTTGGCCGTGACTGCGGCCGGATCTGCAGCGGCCGGCGCCGGCTTCACGGTCGTACCGGCGGTCTGGGCCACGGCGCCTGCCGCCGCACCGGCCAGCCACAAGGCGGCCATCAGGTGGAATTTTTGCATCGTCATGGCGTTCATTCTGGCCCGGATCGGCACCGGTCAGGCACCAAACCAGCAGCCGGCGGCCGCAGCCGTTTGATCGCCGACAATCGTGCATGACCGACCACCCTGCAGCACCCCCGCCCGATTCAGCGGCTGACGCGCCCGCCCTGTCCTTCAGCCGCTTGCCGCTGACGCCCGCCACGCTGGCCAACTTGCAGGCGCTGGGCTACACCGCAATGACGCCGATCCAGGCCGCCGCGCTGCCGCTGGCGCTGGCCGGGCACGACCTGATCGCCCAGGCCGCCACCGGCAGTGGCAAGACCGCGGCTTTCGCGTTGGCGCTGCTGGCCCGGCTGGACGCTCGTCGTCCTGACACGCAGGCCCTGGTACTGTGCCCCACCCGCGAACTGGCCGAGCAGGTGACCCAGGAGATCCGCCGCCTGGCGCGCGCCGAGGACAACATCAAGGCCTTGACGCTGTGCGGCGGCAGCCCGATCAAGCCCCAACTCGACAGCCTGGCGCATGGCGCGCACATCGTCGTCGGCACACCTGGGCGGATCGTCGACCACCTGGCGCGCGAGAGCCTGCCGCTGGCCGCGCTCAACACCCTGGTGCTCGATGAAGCCGACCGCATGCTCGACATGGGCTTCATGGACGACATCGCCAGCATCGCCGCCAAGTGCCCCAGAAACCGGCAGACGCTGCTGTTTTCGGCCACCTGGCCCGAGGGCGTGTCGCAGATCGGCCAGAAGTTCCTGCGCGACCCGCGCGAGGTCAAGCTTGCGGCCCTGCCCAACGCGGCCAAGATCCGCCAGCGCTGGTACGAGGTGACCGAAGACCAGCGCCTGCACGCGGTGGGCCTGCTGCTGAACCACTACCGGCCCGAGCGCACGCTGGCCTTTTGCAACACCAAACAGCAGTGCCGCGACCTGGTGGCCGTACTGCAAGCCCAGGGCATCGCGGCGTTGGCGCTGCACGGTGATCTGGAGCAGCGCGACCGCGACCAGGTGCTGATCCAGTTCGCCAACCGCAGCTGCCCGGTGCTGGTGGCCACCGACGTGGCCGCGCGCGGGCTCGACATCACCGGGCTGGAGGCGGTGGTCAACGTCGATGTCTCGCCCGAGGCCGAGATGCACATCCACCGGGTCGGCCGCACCGGCCGCGCCGATGCCGAAGGCTGGGCCTTCAGCCTGGCCAGCCTGGACGAGATGGGCCGGGTCGGCCGGATCGAAGAACTGCAAGGCCGCGCCAGCGACTTTCAGCCGCTGGACGGACTGAAGCCCAGCGGCAGCGGCCCGCTGCGCGCGCCGATGGTGACGCTGCAAATCCTGGGCGGGCGCAAGGAAAAAATCCGGGCCGGCGACCTGCTGGGCGCGCTGACGGGCGAAGGCGGCCTGGCCTCGGCGCAGATCGGCAAGATCAACGTCAACGAGTTCTCGACCTACGTGGCGGTGGCCCGCGACATTGCCGACCAGGCCCTGCGTGCGCTGAACGACGGCAAGGTCAAGGGCAAACGCGTGAAGGCGCGGCAGCTGGAAGGCTGATCGCGGACGGCCGCGGTCTGCGCTTGACTTGCGCTTGACCTGCGGGTTGGTGGTCGGTCGGGTGGTCGGGTGGTCGGGTGGTCCGGTCGGCCGGTCGAATTTGAAAGGGCTCCAGCATGACCAAACGCATCGCCATCATCGGCACCGGCTGGGTCGGCACCAGCGTGGCGATCTCGTGTCTGCAGGCCGGCGTTGCCGACGAGCTGTGGCTGCACGACGCCCGCAGCGCGGTGGCCGAGGGCGAGGCCATGGACCTGAGCCACGGCGCGATGTTCTACCCGGCCTGCAGCGTGCGCACGGCCGATCTGGCCGAGATGCGCCAGGCCGACGTGGTGGTGGTCGCCGCCGGGCGCGGTGGCAAGGCCAACGAGTCCCGGCTCGACCTGCTGCGCGACAACGCCCGGCTGGTGGCCGAGATCGGCCGCACCTTGGCTGGCTTCGGCGGCACGGTGGTGCTGGTGACCAATCCGGTCGACGTGCTGACCCAGGTGATGGCCGAGGCCAGCAGCTTGCCGCCCGAACGGGTGCTGGGCACCGGCACGATGCTCGACACCGCGCGCCTGCGCCAGATGCTGAGCACCCGCTTGCACCTGGGCACCGCGTCGATCCATGCGCAGGTGATCGGCGAGCATGGCGATTCGGAGGTGGTGCTGTGGTCGGGCGCGCGCTTGGGCGGTGTGCCGCTGCGCGACTGGCCGGGCTGGCTGCGCAGCGACGAGGCGCGCATCGCGGTCGACGTCAAGCGCGCAGCCTACGAGGTGATTCGGCGCAAAGGCGCCACCAACCACGCCATCGGCCTGGTCACGGCCCACCTGCTGCGCGGCATGCTGCGTGACGAGCGCCGGGTGCTCACCGTCTCGCGGCTGCAGCAGGGTGCGCTGGGGCTGCACGATGTGGCGCTGTCGCTGCCCACCGTCGTCGGTCGCCACGGCGGGTCGACGGTGCTCGAACCGGCGCTGGACGAGGCCGAGCGCGAAGCGCTGATGCACTCGGCCGACCTGCTGCGCCAGGCGATGGCGTCGCTGAAGGCGGGCTGATGTCGGATCGATGTCGGATCGATGTCGGGTCCGCTGGCCGGTTGATGGCGGCTTGATGGCGGCTTGATGTCCCGCTGATCGCGCGCGGCTTGCAGGCTTGGGCTGGGCTCAGCAAGACCAGATTCGGGGGCCTGTGGTGACGTGGCCGCCGGCCCGCCGCGCCACGCGCTCTAGACTGCCGGCATGACCGACGACCTCGACAACGAACCCCTGCATCAACCCCGGCTGTGGCGCGACAACGGCTGGACCGCCCGCGTCATCAAGAACAACGACGACGAAGGCTGGGCCGTGGCCATGACGCTGGACGGCGAGGCCGAGCCCGCGCTGACCGGCCCCTGGACCATGGGCCGCGACAAGAAGAACCCCAAGCCGCTGGACACCAACGCCTTCAACACGCTGGTCAAGACCGCGGCCGAGGTGCTGCGCCGGCACCAGCAGCAGTTGCAGGCGCAACTGCACCGGCAGATCAGCGTCGACGCGCCCGGCGGCCGGCTCGAGATCTCACTGGACATCGTGCCCGATGACGACGCCCCCAGCGCCAGCTTGAGCGCGCACGATGCCGCGGGCGAGTTGCTGGCCCGGGTGGCGGTGTCGCCCGGCTTCAAGCTCGACCGGGCCAGCGCCAGTGCCTGGATTGCGGCCGGCTTCGAACGGCCCGGCGCCAAGGGTCACTGACCGGTAGCTGACCACCGCGGCCAGCGGCGCTGGCGCTGGCCGCGGTGGTGGTGGTTGCGCAGGCGCTGGCGCTCAGACGCGCTGGACGGCTCCCCCGCTGCGCTGCTGCGCGCCCAGGCGCGTCAGGCCGCCGCCTCGGCCACCGGGTTGCCAGCCAAGCGGCTGTGCCACATCACCCGCGGCTGCGCCATGTCCCAGGGCATGGCGCGGTGCAGCAGGCAGCGGTTGTCCCACAGCACCACGTCGCCGGCGGTCCAGTGGTGGTGGTGCACCCGCGGCGCCTGGCAGGCCTGCTCGACTAGGCCTTCGAGGAAACGCTCGGACTCGGCCGGGTCCATGCCCGGGATGGCATGGGCGTGGCGGCCGATCAGCAGCGATGGCCGGCCGGTCTCGGGATGAATTTTGACCAGCGGGCGCAGCGGCGCGCTGGTCTGGTCCATGCCGTAGCCGACATAGGCCGATTGCGCGCCCGGCACGTGGCCCAGCTTGGACTGCGAATACACCAGCGAATGATGCGCCGAGCGCTGGTGCACCAGCGCTCGGGTGGCGTCGTCGAGCGCGTCGTAGGCCGCGCGCATGTCGGCGAAGCCGGTCTCGCCGCCGCTGCCCGGCAGCACCTCACCCGAAAACACCGCCCCCTGGGCCATCACCGGCATGTAGGTGCTGTCGGCATGCCAGGCCATGTTGCCGACGATGACCTTCATCATGTCGTCCCACTGGCCGGGCACGTGCGGCCGCACCGAGCCATCGGGCCGCACGTTGGAGATCGCGACGATGTCGCCACCGCCGATGCGTTCGATCGGGCCGAAACGGCGCGCGAATTCGATCTGCTGGGCGTTTGTCAGGTGCTGGCCGGGGAAGATCAGCAGCGCATATTGCAGCCAGGCCTGGTGAATCGCCCGCCAGGTGCTGTCGTCCAGGTCGGCCAGCGACACCCCGGTGACAGTGGCGCCCAGCGTGGCGGCGGTGGCTTCGATCTTGAGCAGCGACATGGCGGTCTCCTGGCCCACGGTGGGTGGGGCACCCGCCAATTTACTGCCGGACGCGCTGGCGGCGTGTCGCGTGCAGCTCAGCCGCCGCCGCGCAACTTGAAGCGCTGCAGCTTGCCGGTTTCGGTGCGCGGCAGTGCGTCGCGGAACTCGACCATCCGCGGGTACTTGTAGGGCGCGATGGCGGCCTTGACGAAGTCTTGCAGCGCGGCCACGCAGGCCGCATCGCCCCGCACGCCGGGATGCAGCACCACAAAGGCCTTGACGAGCTGGCCACGCTGGGCGTCGGGCACGCCGATCACCGCGCATTCGGCCACGGCGGGGTGGCGCAGCAGCACCTCTTCGACCTCGGGCCCGGCGATGTTGTAGCCGGCCGAGACAATCATGTCGTCGCTGCGGCTCTGGTAGACAAAGTAGCCATCGGCATCTTGCAGGTAGGCGTCGCCGGTCAGGTTCCAACCGCCTTGCACATACTGGGTTTGGCGCGGGTCGTCGAGGTAGCGGCAGCCGGTCGGGCCTTTCACCGCCAGCCGGCCGACGGTGCCGGCGGGCACCGCTTGCAGCTGATCGTCGACCACGCAGGCACGGTAGCCGGGAACGGCCAGGCCGGTGGCGCCGGCGCGGGCGTGCTGCTCGTCGGCCGAGATGAAGATGTGCAGCAACTCGGTGGCGCCGATGCCGTCGATCAGCTCGATGCCGGTGGCTTCGCGCCACAGCGCCCGGGTGGCCGCCGGCAACGCCTCGCCCGCCGACACACATTTGCGCAGCGTGCCGCCCTGCGCTACCGCCAGCTGGCGCTCGTGGGCGGCTGCGGCCATCGCGCGGTACGAGGTGGGCGCGGTCACCAGCACGGTGGCGCCGTGGCGGGCGATGCCATCGAGCAGATCGGTTGGCGAGGCCTTGGCCAGCAGCACGGTGGCCGCACCCAGGTGGAGCGGAAACAGCAGCAGGCCGCCCAGCCCGAAGGTGAAGGCCAGCGACGGGCTGCCGATGAACACGTCGTGGGCGTCGGCGCGCAGCACATGCGGTGGAAAGCAGGCGCAGGCGGCCATCACGTCGCGGTGGAAATGCATCGTGGCCTTGGGCTGGCCGGTGGTGCCGCTGGTGAAGGCCAGCAGGCAGACATCGTCGGCGGCGGTGTCGACGGTGGCAAAGCTGGCGGGCTGGCGCGCGGCGCGGGCTTCCAGGCCGAGCGCTGCATCGCCGCCGAAATGCCGCAGCTTACGCAGCAGCGGCGCGGCCACCGCCACCGCCGCCAGCGCCAGCTCATCGGCCAGCGCGGCGTCGCACAGCGCGTGTGTCACCTGCGCCTTGTTGATGATCTGCACCAGTTCCTTGGCGCGCAGCATCGGCATGGTGCCCACCGCGATGCCCCCCGCCTTCATCACCGCGAACCAGCAGGCGGCCAGCATCGGTGAGTTGACCGAGCGCAGCAGCACCCGGTTGCCGGGCACCAGCCCCATGTCGTGCACCAGCACGTTGGCGATGCGGTTGGCCTGGGCCTGCAGGTCGGCGTAGGTCCACAGCGTGCCGTCGCTCGAGATCAGGCAGCGGCGCTGACCCCAGCCCTGGGCGATGCGTTGGTCCAGCAGTTCGGCCGCGCAGTTCAGCCGCTCGGCAAACTGCAGCGCGGGCAGCTCGAACAGGAACTCGGGCTGCTCGGCCGCCGGCGGCAGCCGATCGCGGGCAAAGGTGTCGACGTGGGCACTGGGGGTCATGTCGGGTCCTCAATCTGGGATGACCGCCGTGGCCTCGATCTCGAGCCGCGCCCGGTCCTCGATCAGCGCGGTCACTTGCACCGCGGTCATCGCGATGTCGAACTGGCCGATGGTCTCGCGGAAGGCCTGGCCGACCGCACGGCCGCTGGCCAGGTATTCGCGCTTGTCGACCACATACCAGGTCATGCGCACCAGGTGTTCAGGTCGACCACCGGCCTCGGCCAGCACCGCCACGATGTTGCGCAGCGCCTGGCGGGCCTGCGCCGCGAAGTCGTCGGTCTGGAACTGGCCTTGGGCGTCCCAGCCGATCATGCCGGCGATGAAAACCTGGCGGCCCTGGGCGGCCACGCCGTTGGCATAACCCTTGGGCCGGGGCCAGCCCGGCGGCAACAGCACTTGCATGGTCGATCCCTCTGGCTGTGAACGATCAATCAAACGATCAATCACGCCATCAATCGCCTTGGAACACCGGCTTCTGCTTGGCGACGAAGGCGTGGTAGGCGCGCTGAAAATCCTGCGTCAACATGCACAGCGCCTGGGCCTGGGCTTCGGCCTCGATGGCTTGCTCGATGGTCATCGCCCATTCGTGCTGCAGCATGGTCTTGGTCATGCCATTGGCGAACGTGGGCCCCGCCGCCAACTCAGCGGCCAGGGCCTGGGCCTCGGCCAGCAGCGCCTCGGGCGCGCTGAGCCGGTTGAAAAATCCCCAGCGCTCGCCCTCCTCGCCACCCAGTGAGCGGCCGGTGTACAGCAGTTCAGCGGCGCGGCCCTGGCCGACGATGCGCGGCAACATCGCGCAAGCCCCCATGTCGCAGCCGGCCAGGCCGACCCGGTTGAACAGGAAAGCGGTCTTGCTGCGCGCCGTGCCCAGGCGCAGGTCGGACGACATCGCGATGATGGCGCCGGCGCCCGCGCAGACACCGTCGATCGCCGCCACGATGGGCTGCGGGCAGGCCCGCATGTTCTTCACCAGCTCACCGGTCATGCGGGTGAACAGCAGCAGCTCGGGTGCGCTCAGGCGGATCAGCGGGCCGATGATCTCGTGCACGTCGCCGCCCGAGCAAAAGTTGCCGCCGGCGCCGGTCACCACCACCGCGTGCACGTCGTCGGCCCGCTTCAACTGGGCGAACAGGTCGCGCAGTTCCGCATACGACTCGAAGGTCAGCGGGTTCTTGCGCTCGGGCCGGTT
>JAYVDE010000071.1:0-2750 GCA_043749575.1 Burkholderiaceae bacterium
TCACGCTCGCCCAGCCAGACCGCGTTTTTGTGCTCGTCGGCCAGCACCTGGATCTCGATGTGGCGCGGGTTCTGCAAGAACTTCTCCATGTAGACCGCCGGGTTGCCGAAGGCCGCACCGGCCTCGGTGCGGGTGGTCTGCACCGCGTGCAGCAACGCCGCCTCGGTGTGCACCACGCGCATGCCGCGCCCGCCGCCACCGCCCGAGGCCTTGATGATCACCGGGTAGCCGATGGCCCGCGCGGCCTGCACGATGGCCTTGGGGTCTTCGGTCAGCGCACCTTCCGAGCCCGGCACGCAGGGCACGCCCGAGCGGATCATGGTCTGTTTGGCCGACACCTTGTCGCCCATCAGGCGGATCGATTCGGGCGTCGGCCCGATGAAGGTGAAGCCGCTTTTTTCAACCCGCTCGGCGAAGTCGGCGTTCTCCGACAGGAAGCCGTAGCCGGGGTGGATCGCCTCGGCGTCGGTCACCTCGGCGCTGGCGATGATCGCGGGCATGTTGAGGTAGCTCTGGGCCGACGCCGCCGGGCCGATGCACACCGCCTCGTCGGCCAGCTTGACGTACTTGGCCTCGCGGTCGGCTTCGGAATACACCACCACCGACTTGATGCCCATCTCGCGGCAGGCCCGCTGGATACGCAACGCAATCTCGCCTCGATTGGCAATGAGAATTTTCTTGAACATAGATCAGCTGGGCTGCCGCGTCACTCGATGATGAACAAGGCTTGGCCGAACTCGACGGCTCGGCCATCCTCGACCAGCACCCGGCTGATGGTGCCGGCCTTGTCGGCTTCGATCTCGTTCATGATCTTCATCGCCTCGATGATGCAGATCGATTCACCTTCCTTGACCGCTTGGCCCACTTCGGCCATCGGCTTGCTGCCCGGGCTGCTGGAGCGGTAGAACGTGCCCACCATCGGCGACTTGACGACGTGGCCGGTCTCGACCGGCTCGGCCGGTGCCGCCACGGCGGCGACCGGCAGCGCAAAACCAGGTGCCGGTGCAGGCGCCATCATCATCATCGGCATGCCGGCGACCGGGACACTGGCCTTGACGATGCGCACCTTGCCTTCGGCTTCGGTGATTTCGAGTTCGGAAATATTGGATTCGGACACCAGATCGATCAGTGTCTTCAGCTTGCGCAGGTCCATGGGTGGACTCCTTGGAAGGTGGGCCCCATCGGGGCCAAGGGTGCCAGGGCCTGCCAACCATGACGCCTTTGGCGCCGGTCGAAACCCTTACGGCCCCGGCAGTGGCTGCATTGGCAGCCAACAGAGGTCAAAGTGCACAAATTGTGTCACAGCACGGCAACCGTGCCCAAATTGAAGCGTCGAGCAGCCGTTTTCTTTTTTACGGCTCGATCCATGCAGAACCCAGTCGAAGACAGCGGTTTGATCGACTGTTCCGCAAATTTGACGAAAGTACAGCTTGCCAACGCGATCGACGATCAGACCTTGGCTGCCCAACCCGCCAATTCGTCGAAGTGGGTCTCGCCCAGCTTGCGCTGCACCACCCGGCCGGCGCCGTCGATCATCACGCTGAACGGCAAGCCCCCTTGCGGGTTGCCGAGTTGGTTGACCAGTTCGGTGCCCTCCAGGCCGGCCAAGGCGATGGGAAAGCCGACCTTGACGCGGGCCAGGAACTCGCGCACCGGCGTCGGCCCATCGATCGCCAGGCCCAGCACCTGCCAACCGCGCGGGCCGAACTCGCGGTGGAAGCGGTCGATCTCGGGCAACTCACGCACGCAGGGTGGACACCAGGTGGCCCAGAAATTGATCAACAACGGCTTGCCGCGCAGCGTGGCCAGGGCCAGTTCGCCCCCTTCAGGCCGGGCCAGGCTCAGCGCCCACAGGCTGTCCAGGGGGTTGGCGTTGGCCGCGCCGGCGCTGCCGGCGGCGACCGGCGTGGCCGATTGCCGCCACCAGGCCACCGCCCCGCCAGCCAATACCGCGCTGGCGGCCACACCGGCGCTCAGCAGGCGGCGGCGGCCGGGGCCGACCGGCGACGGGCTGGGGCTGGGGCTGCCGGGGTCGGTCATGCGGCGTGATTATTGGACAGGCTGTCGGCCCCGTATCCGGCCACGTTGGCGGGCGACTGACCAGACCGGTCATCGCCCAGCAGGCGCTGCAGCGCGCTGATGTCGCCGCGCCAGCTGCGGCCGCGGGCGTCGGGTTTCAGCGCGCCACGCAGGTCGTCATGGTCGAGGATGCTGAGGACCAGCGTCACCGGTTCGCCGAACTCGGGGCAGCGGGTGGCGATGCGCAGCAGGTCGACCTCGCCGCCGCGGGCATCGGGCCGGCTGCCGACGTCGTAGGCCACACCCTTGTTGATCAGCGCGATCTCGGTCGCCTTGGTGTCGTCGCAGTACAGGTCGAGGTGGATCGCCGACAGCCGGGTGGCGGTGCCGCGCCAGACCGCGCCGGCCAGGTGCGGGCGGAACTCGGCCAGCCGCGCCAGCCACACCAGTGCCAGCCGGCGCAGCACCAGCAGCTCGGTCGGCTGGGTGTCGGCGCAGAAGAGGGCCAGGTACTCGCGCACCTCGTCTTCCACCTGCTCGTTGGCGGGCAGTCCGGCACGGCCCTGGCCATGACGGCCCAGCGCACGCTGGGCCTTGCGCTTGGCGGCGGCGTATTCCATGCCTTCGTCGACGACCAGCCGGGCAGCGGCAGCGGTGATCTCAATGAGCAGGGCGGTAGACATCGGCCCATTGTAGGAAGCGCAGCCCGCCTGGGCATCAGAACGGTCGGG
>JAYVDE010000072.1:0-7623 GCA_043749575.1 Burkholderiaceae bacterium
ATCAGCAGCGCGTCCACCGGCGGCGGCGGCGGCTTGGGCGCCATCAGCGCGCGGGCGGCCTCGGCACTGCCCAGGCAGCGCAGCGCGCGAAAGCTCAGCGCCTGGGTGCCGCCGCGCAGCTCGGCCGGGCAGTGGGCCAGCACGTCGGTCAGCGACCGACCGGCGCGCACCGCGGCCACCGCATCGGCGGCCTGGCCCAGCAGGCGGTGCAAGGGGGGTGATGCGTTTTGCGTCGGCATTGAATCAGTCTATCCCCCGGCCTGCTGGGGCCCGTGCCTGCCCGCACAATGCAACTCCGCTACCAGGCCCCCGCGGCAAGCCCATGTCGGACACCCCCAAGATCTTTCGCAGCGAAGAAGAACTGGCCGGCCTGCCCGCCAGCGAGCGCATCCGCTACCGCCTGGTCAGCGCCGATTGCCGCTACCACGCTAACGACAACATCGCCGCGCACATCCGCGCGGGCGAACTCGACGAGTTGAAGGCCGAGGTGCAAGTCCACCTGCAAAAGGTGCTGGAGGCGCTGGTGATCGACACCCGCAGCGACCACAACACCAACGAGACGGCCAAGCGGGTGGCCAAGATGTACTTCGACGAGGTGTTTCGCGGCCGCTACGTGGCGATGCCGGCGGTGACCGAGTTTCCGAACTTCTCACGCCTGAACGAGCTGATGATCGTCGGCCCGATCACCGTGCGCAGCGCATGCTCGCACCACCTGTGCCCAATCCTGGGCCGAATCTGGATCGGCATCCTGCCCAATGAACATTCAAACCTGATCGGCCTGAGCAAATACGCCCGGATCTGCGACTGGGTGATGAGCCGGCCGCAGATCCAGGAAGAAGCGGTGGTGATGCTGGCCGACGCGCTGCAGGAGCGGGTGAAACCCGACGGCCTGGGCATCGTGATGGAGGCCGACCACTTCTGCATGCACTGGCGCGGCGTGAAAGACAACGACACCGCGATGACCAACAGCATGATGCGCGGCGCCTTCCTGAAAGACCCCATCTTGCGGCGCGAATTCCTGTCGCTGTTGTCGAAGAAAAACACGGCCTGAACGCCGGCCCCTTGAAGCGGAGTGATAAATATGCTGGTACGACTGATGTACGCAAGCCGCGCGACCGGCGCCGTGGACCCCGATGCGATGCAATCGATCCTGCGCCAGTGCAAGGACAACAACCCGCCGTTGGGCATCACCGGCCTGCTGTGCCACTGCAACACCAGCGCCGTCTTCATGCAGGTACTTGAAGGCGGCCGCGCCGCGGTGAACCGGCTCTACCTGACCATCGCGCAAGACCCGCGCCACACCGACGTGGTGCTGTTGAGCTACGAAGAGATCCCAGAGCGGCGCTTCGCCGGTTGGGCGATGGGCCAGGTCAACATGGCCCGGCTGAACCCGGCGCTGCTGCTGAAGTACTCGGCCACGCCGGTGCTCGACCCGTATTCGATGTCGGGACCGGTGTCGCTGGCGATGTTCGGTGAGCTGGTCGCCACGGCCAGCATCACGGCCGAGCGCGGCTAGCGACACCGCAGCCTGCGGCCGGTGGGCCAGCGCGGCCGGCCTGGGCGGGGTGGCCGCCGCAGCCGGCAAGCGCCGGGCGCTACAGCCGACCGGCCTTGTTGAAGCGCAACAGCGAATGCAGCAGCCGCGTCGGAAATTGCACGGTGGCGCGGTTGTAGGCGACGCCCGCCTGGTTGAACACTTGGCGCGCAAACACCAGCCGCGCCGGGCTGTCGCGCAGCACTTGCAGCGGTTCGGCGACGGCCGGCTCGGCCAGCAAGGCGGTCTGTTGCTCGACCAGCGACACCAGGCGCACCAGCACCGCGGCCAGCACGGCGTCGGCCTTGCTGAGTTCGGCTACGGCGTCCTGGTCGACCGGTGCGCGGCGCAGCAGCTCGGTGGCTGCCTGCACCTGCGCCTGCGCGGCCGCTACCGCGTCCAGCGCCGCGGCTTCAGCCGCCAAGGGCTGGGCTGCCGCCGCCAGCAGCGCCGCCAGGGCCTGGCCACGGGTTTGCAACACCGCATCAACCTGCGCCCAGGCGCCCAGGATGGCTGCGCGCAGGGCCGTTACCCGGTTGTGGGCGCCCAGCGTCCACAAGCCCAACACGACCAGCAGCCCGGCCCAGGCCAGCAGCGTGGCGCTCATCGCGCTGCCGCCTGCCCCGCCCGCCCCGCCCGCCATTCGGCATGGCCCGCGGCGCGCAGCTGGCAGGCCGGGCACGCGCCGCAGCCATGGCCCCAGGCGTGGCGCAGGCCGCGTTCACCGAGGTAGCAGGTGTGCGTGTGCTCGACGACCAAGTCGGTCAGCGCATCGCCGCCCAGCGCCTGCGTCAGCGCCCAGGTCTGCGCCTTGCTGAGCCACATCAACGGGGTTTCGACCACCATCGGCGCAGCCAGCCCCAGCGACAACGCCACCTGCATGGCTTTGAGCGTGTTGTCGCGGCAATCGGGATAACCGGCAGAGTCGGTCTCGCACATGCCGCCCACCAGCACGCTGGCGCCGCGCCGGTAGGCCAGCGCCGCGGCAAAGCCCAGGAACAGCAGGTTGCGCCCGGGCACAAAGGTGTTGGGCAGGCCGTTGGCCGAAAACTCGATCGCGCGGTCGCGGGTCAGCGCGGTGTCGCTGAGCTGGCCCAGCAGTCGCAAATCGAGCAGGTGATCGTCGCCCAGCCGCGCTGCCCACGGCGGAAAAGCCGCGGCCAGTTCGCGCCGCACGACCAGCCGGCAAGCCAGCTCGACGCGGTGGCGCTGGCCGTAGTCGAAGCCCACGGTCTCGACCCGGGCATAGCGATCAAGCGCCCAGGCCAGGCAGGCGGTTGAATCCTGGCCACCCGAGAACAGCACCAAAGCGGTTCTCGCATCAATCACCCGCGCACCTCACCCTGCCCCAGCACCACCCATTTCAGCGAGGTCAGGCCGTCCAGCCCGACCGGCCCGCGGGCGTGGAACTTGTCGGTCGAGATGCCGATCTCGGCGCCCAGGCCGTACTCGAACCCATCGGCAAACCGGGTGCTGGCGTTGACCATCACGCTGGCCGAATCGACCTCGCGCAGGAAGCGCATCGCGCTCGGATGGTGAGTGGTCAGGATCGCATCTGTGTGGTGCGATCCGTACTGGTTGATGTGCGCCATCGCCTCGTCCAGGCTGGCCACGACCTTGATGCTGATGATCGGCGCCAGGTATTCCTCGGCCCAGTCGGCCTCGGTGGCGTCGACCAGCCGCGCGCCGGGCACGTCGGCCAGCAGCGCGCGCGCGGCCGGGCAGCAGCGCATCTCGACGCCCTTGGCGGCAAACACCGCCCCGATGCGCGGCAAAAAGGCCGCCGCCTGGTGCTGATGCACCAGCAGCGATTCGGCGGCATTGCAGGGGCTGTATTTCTGCGTCTTGGCGTTGTCGGTGACGACCAGCGCCTGGTCGAGGTCGACCTCGGCATCGACATAAACATGGCAGTTGCCGTCCAGGTGCTTGATCACCGGCACCTTGGCCTCGGCGCTGATGCGCTCGATCAAGCCCTTGCCACCGCGCGGGATGATCACGTCGACAAACTGGGGCATGGTGATCAGCTGGCCGACGGCGGCGCGGTCGGTGGTCTCCACCAGCTGCACCGCGGTGGCCGGCAGGCCGGCTTCGACCAACGCCGCTTGCACCAGCCGCCACAGCGCCAGATTGCTGTGCAAGGCCTCCGAGCCACCGCGCAAGATCGCCGCATTGCCGCTCTTGATGGCCAGCGACGCGGCTTCGATCGTCACGTTGGGCCGGCTCTCGTAGACCATGCCGAAGACGCCCAGCGGCACCCGCATCTGACCCACGCTGATGCCCGACGGCCGGCGCTTGACGCCGCTGATCTCGCCCACCGGGTCGGCCATGGCGGCCAGCTGTTCGCAGCCTTCGGCCACCGTGGCAATGATCGCCGGCGTGAGCTTGAGCCGGTCGACCAGCGGCGCGGCCAGGCCGGCCGAGCGGGCGGCGGCCAGGTCGAGCTCGTTGGCCTCGGCCAGCGCGTGGGTCTGCTCGCGCAGGCTGCGGGCCAGCGCCCCCAGCGCGCGGTTCTTGGCCGCCGTGGAAGCCGCGGCCATCGTGGTGGCGGCGGTGCGGGCGGCCAGGCCCACTTGGGCCATGTACGCGGGGATGTCGGTCGAGTTCATGGTTTGATTTTCCCAGATCGGCCCGGCGCATGGGGGAATGGGTCGCCGCCGGCTTACTGCGGGTCGCGTCGCACAATGTCCACCTTGCATTCCAGGAGGACGCCCCGTGCGCCGAATGATGAGTTTGCTGACCCTGGTCACCACCCTGTTGGCCGGCTGCGACGCCCGGCGCGCGGCCAAGCTCGAAGAAGGCCTGTCGACTGAGGCCGACGTGCGCACGCAGTACGGCGAGCCGGTGCAGGTGATCGAACGGGCCGACGGCAGTAAGTTGCTGGCCTACCCACGCCAGCCCGAGGGCTGGACCAATGTCGAGATCGTGATCGGCAGCGACGGCAAGATGGCCTCGCTGCGTCAGTTGCTGACACCGGCGAACTTCGCCAAGGTGCGGCCCGGCATGGCGCAGGCCGAGGTGCGCCAACTGCTGGGGCCGCACGCCCGCGCGCTGCGCTATGCGCTCAAGCCCGACCAGGAAACCTGGCGCTGGCACGTCATGGTCGGCCAGGACAAGCAGGTGTTCGACGTGATCTTCGATGGCGAGCGCCGCGTGCTGTCGAGCGCGATCACCGACGACGAGCGGCAGACGATGCCGGGCGGGAAGTAGGGCCGCGGGCAGCGCGTTGCTGGCTTTTCCAAACGAACGGTCGCGCCCGCTCAGCGTGGCACGCCACTGCGCGAACTCCAGTCACCGATCGCCTCAACCCACCCAGGCCAGCACCGCCAGCCACCAGGGCGCGGTCAGCACGAAGCCCACGGTGGACAGCATGATCGCAGTGGTGGCCTGGGCTTCCTGGCTGCGGTAGCGCTGGGCAAAGATCAACGCGTTGCTGCCGCTGGGCAGCGCGGCCATCGTCACCGCCACCTGCAACGCCAAGCCATTGAGGCCGAAGCCCCAATGCGCAACCAGCAGCACCAAGGCGGGCAAGCCCAGCAACTTGACCAGCGACAGACCGAACGCACCCCGTGCCGCGGCCATCACCGTGCGGCCGCTGGTGTAGGCCAGCGTCAGGCCGATCAGCACCAGGCACAGCGGCGCCACCGCCGTGCCCAACAGTTGCAGCGTCTCGTCCAGCGGGCCGGGCAACGGCCAGCCGGTGGCGTTGTACAGGCCGCCGGCCAGCACCGGCAGCACCACCGGATGGACCACCGTGTTGCGCACCGTGCTGCGCAGCGTGCGCCACAGGCCGGCGCTGGCGTCGTGGGCGGCACGGGCGCGGGCCAGGTCGAGCTCGACCAGCACCGTCAGTATCGACAGCAGCACCAGCGCGTGCACGCTGACCAGCGCGATGTGCAGGCCCAGTCCGGCCTCGCCATACAGCGCGGTGGCCACCGGGATGCCCACTTGTACCGTGTTGCCGAAGACCCCGGTGATGGCCCGCGAGGCCGGCGCGGCGGCCTCGCGCTCGCCGGCGTCCAGATGGGTGGCGTCCAGATTGGCCGCAACACGCCCCCGGCGCCGCCAGCGTTCAACCGTGTAGATGCCGAGCATCATCACGACCACCGGCACGAAATAGGCCACCACCGTGGCCCAGGGCATCGCGGCGATGTCCAGCCGCGCCGTGGTGCGAAACAGCAGCGCCGGCACGAAGATGTAGAAGGCCGCGTTGCTCAGCAGGCGCGCTGGGTCGATGCCGCCTGCGGGCTCGCCGAGCCAGCGCATCCGCCCGGCCACCCAGCCCAGCGCCACGGTGCAGAAAATGGCCAACAGCTTGTTGAAGAGGATCAGTGACATGTCCGGCCGATCATGCCCCGCAGAGGCGGCCGCTTCGGCGGTGCAGCCGCCGCTTCAACCGGCGCCCGGCCCGGTGACCACCACCACCATCACCACCACCTTCGCCAACCACGCCGCCACCACCGCCTCGGGCAGATCGACCTGCAGTAGCTTGCGTCGGCGGTTGGCGCCGCGCAGCAGCGTGATCGCGCGCCGGGGGCAGCCCAGTTCGTCGGCCAGCCAGCCCAGCAACAGCGCGTTGGCCTTGCCGTCGACCGGCGGCGCGGCCAGCCGCAGCCACAGCACGCCGTCGTGCAGGCCATCGGCGGCCGTGCGCCTGGCATGGGGCGAGACGCTGATGTCGAGCACGCAAGCCGTGCCTGCGCTGCGCAGGCATGGCCAACCGGGGTGCATGGGCGGATCGCGGGCGGCGTGGCCGGGGCCGCGTCAAGCCGCGGTCTTGCGCGGGGCGGTCTTGCGGGGGGCAGTTTTGCGGGCGGTGGTTTGGCGGGCCGCTTTCTTGGCGACCGTCTTGGCGGCGGGCCGGGTCGCCGGTAGGGCCACCGCAGGGCTCGCGGCCTTGGCGGTCGTCTTTTTTGCCGCCGGCGCCTTGTCCCCACGCGCCGCGAACTCGAAGCCGACCTTGCCCTCAGCCTCGTCCCACATCAGGTGGGCCTTGAATTTGCGCTTGGTGCGGTTGCTGACAAAACCGTCGAGCAAATCGGTCTTGCCGGTGGCCAGCAGCTTGGTCACCTGCTCGTAGGACACCGGCTGGGTCAGGATGATCTTGCCGGTCTTGAAGTCGCAGGTGATGGGCGCGCTCACCGCATGCTGGCAGGCGTAGTTGCTGCCGTATTCGTAGACATGGCCCTTGCATTTGGGGCAGGCGCCCATCGACGGCTGGCCGCTGAAGTCGATCATCTGGGCCTCGCCGTCGGCCCCCTTGGCGTCGTCGCCGAAGTCGAATTCCAGCTTCCAGTTCTTGATCTCGTCGTCGCGCACCAGCTTCAGCTCGGCACTGAAGGGCCAGCCGGCCTTGGAGCGGAAGCCTTCCAGCGGCCCCACCTTGTGGTCGCGCAGGAAGGTCTCGACCTCGTGCAGCTCGAAGCTGCGGCCGGCCGGGATCTTGGTCATGCTGAAGCCGCAGCCGTCTCTGTCGGAGGGCAGGTCGCCCGCCGGGCCGCTGCCAAGGGCGGCCTGATCCCCGTGGGGGATCGTCCGCGACCCCGCGGGCGAGGCGCTGTCAGTTCTGCCGGTGCAGGTGAAGCGCCGGTAGTTCTCTTTGACCACGCCGCCGCAGTTCGGGCAGGGCGCGGCCAGCGTGGCGTAGTCGCCCGGGATGGTGTCGCGGTCGTATTCCTTGGCCTTGCGCACGATGCGCTCGGCCATCGCCGCGATGTCCTTCATGAAGGCCGCGCGGCTCAACTTGCCCTGCTCCATCTCGGCCAGCTGGTGCTCCCAGTTGCCGGTGAGTTCGGGCTTGGTCAGGTCTTCGATCGCCAGACCGCGCAGCAAGGTCATCAACTGAAAAGCCTTGGCGGTGGGGCACAGCTCACGGCCTTCACGCAGGATGTATTTCTCGGCGATCAGGCCTTCGATCACCTGGGCCCGGGTGGCGGGGGTGCCCAGGCCCTTCTCGGCCATGGCTTCGCGCAGCTCGTCGTCGTCGATCAGCTTGCCGGCACCTTCCATCGCGCTGAGCAAGGTGGCCTCGGTGTAGCGCGCCGGTGGCTTGGTCTTCAGCGCATTGACGTCCACATACTCGGTGGCCACAG
>JAYVDE010000073.1:0-7622 GCA_043749575.1 Burkholderiaceae bacterium
AACTGCACGCGGCGGGCGCCGTGGTGGCGCAGATCGGGGCCAGCCGGCAAGATGTCCTGCGCGTGGAGCGAGCGCTCAAGCTCGATGCCCCGTTCGACAAGCTGGGGCTGCGGCTCACGCTGCACAGTTCAACGCGCGAGGCCCATGGCCCGCTGGATCGGCTGACGCTGATCTATGGCCTCGGCCTGCTCCTCCTGCTGCCTCTGGTGGGCTGGCTTACCCAACGAAGCTCGCGCCGCTTGGTCGGGCCGCTGGTCCAGCTCAGTGCGACGGCCGATGCCATCGCCCGCAGCGGCGTGATCACCGTGCCGCTGCAAATCGGAGCTGCGAACGAAGTGAACGAAGTGGGGCGGCTGGCGGACGCCCTCGGCCGAATGCTTGCGCGCTTGGGCGCCACCCAAGCCGAGCTGCGCAATCAGACAGCAGGTCTGATGGCGAGCGAAGCGCGCTTCGCCAATATCGTCAACCTGGCGGCGGACGCCATCATCAGCGTGGACGAGGATCAGCGCATTCTCATTTTCAATGATGGCGCGGAGCATATTTTCGGTTACACGGCGGCAGAGATGCTGGGGCAAGCGCTGGTCAGACTGCTGCCAGAGCGCTACCACGAGGCCCATCGCGGGCATGTTCGCCAGTTCGGCGCGGCGCCGCAAGCTGCCCGGCACATGAGCAGGAGATCGGATATTTTCGGACGTCGCAAGGACGGCAGCGAGTTCATCGCCGAGGCCCGTATCTCGCAGGCGATGGAAAACGGAAAACAGGTCTTCACCGTGATCCTGCGCGACATCAGCGCACGCAAGCAGGGCGAGGCGGAAATCCGCCAGCTCAACCTCAACCTCGAGCGGAAAGTGCGCGAGCGCACCACCGAGCTGAACCAGTTCAAAAACACGCTCGACCAGACGCTGGAAGCCGTCTACATATTCGATCCGGATACGTTGCTTTTCACCTACGTGAACGAAGGCGCGATGCGGCAAACAGGCTATAGCCAAATCGAGCTGATGCAAATGACGCCGGTCGATATAAATAAAGATATGACCCTGGAGAAATTCAGGCAATCAGTGCAACCCTTGCTAGCGGGTGGGCTGCCGACGCTTACTTTCGAGGCCATCCACCGCCGCAAGGACGGCCATGACACGCCGGTGGAAATCTTTCTCCAGCTCATCCGCTTGGCGGGCCAGGCGCCGCGTTTCGTGGCGATGGTGAGCGACATCAGCGCACGCAAGCAGGCCGCAGCCGAGCGCCGCTCGCTCGAGATCCAACTGCGCGAATCGCAGAAGATGGAGGCCATCGGCACGCTGGCCGGCGGCATCGCCCACGACTTCAACAACATCCTGGGCGCCATCATGGGCAACGTGGCACTGGCGCGCGACGACCTGCCGGCGGGCCATGCTGCGCAGAAGAGCCTGGATCAGATCGGCAAGGGCGGCGCGCGGGCGCGCAGCCTGGTGCAACAAATCCTCACTTTCAGCCGCTGCCAGCCGCACGAACGGGTGCACCAGCTGCTGCGCCCGCTGGTCGAAGAGTCGCTGGCGCTGCTGCGCGCCACCTTGCCGGCGCGGGTCAGTCTAGAGGCTGTGCTGACCGAGGCGCCGCTCTACCTGAACGCCGACGGCGGCCAAATTCAGCAGGTGGTGATGAACCTGTGCACCAACGCCTGGCATGCCCTGCAAGACCGCCCCGGCTGCATCACGGTCGGCCTGGAAGAGGGGGTGCTCGACGCCGTTGCGGCATTGGCGGTGGGGGCATCGGGCCCTGGGCGCTACGCCCACCTGTGGGTCCGCGACACCGGCAGCGGCATCGACGCGCCGACCCGCGCACGCATTTTCGAACCGTTCTTCAGCACCAAACCAGTGGGCGCCGGAACCGGGCTCGGCTTGTCGGTGGTGCACGGCATCATGGCCGCGCACCAGGGGTCGATCAGTGTCGACAGTGCGGTGGGCATGGGCTCGACCTTCCATCTGTACTTTCCGGCCTGCGAGGCGGCGGCAGCGGCAGCGGCGGACGCGCCGGTGCCGGTGCTGACCCAGCCCGCCGCCTTGCCGGGCGCCGGCCCGCATGTGCTGTACGTCGACGACGACGAGGTGATGTTGCTGGTGGTCGAGCGCTTGCTGCAGCGCGCCGGCTTTCGGGTCAGCTGTTGCCAGAACGCCAGCGACGCACTGGCGCTGGTGCGCGCCGCGCCGGCTGCGGTCGACATCGTCGTCACCGACTTCAACATGCCCACCCGCTCGGGACTGGATCTGGTCGAAGCACTGGCCCTGATTCGCGCTGATCTGCCGGTGGTCATCAGCAGCGGCTACATCTCGGATGAGCTGCGCAGCGGGGCCGAGCGGCTGGGGGTGCGACACCTGCTGCAGAAGCAGGACACGGCCGAGGAACTGGCTGGCCTGCTGCGCCGCGTGCTGGCGCCCTGACGGGCCTGGGCAGAACGTCAGCCGCCGCAGCCGCCGCAAGACCTCAGCCGGCCACGCCTTCGGCATCCAGCGTCTTGCGCAACTCGGCCTTGGCGATTTTCTCCAGCGTGCTGCGCGGCAGCACATCGACTAAGCGCACCTCATGCGGGCGCTTGAAGTCGGCCAGCTGCGCGGCGCAGGCCGCGCGCACCCGCTCGGCCAGCTCGGCGCGCGCCTGCGGCGATGGGCGCACGGCCTCGATCGGCAGCACAAAGACCACCGGCACCTCGTCGAGCATGCGGTGCTTGCGCGCCACCACGGCGCATTCATGCACCCCCGGCACGGCGGCGATCACCCGCTCGATCTCGCTGGCGGCAACGTTTTCGCCGCCGACCTTCAGCATGTCCTTGGTGCGGTCGCCGAAGCGGATCGAGCCGTCTTCGAGCAGATCGACCCGGTCGCCGGTGCGAAACCAGCCGTCGGCGGTGAAGCTGGCCGCGGTGGCCGCGGCGTTGCCCAGGTAGCCCTGAAACAGGCTCAAGGCACGCACGCCCTTCACCAGCAACTGGCCCGAACCGCCGGGCTCGACCGCCCGGGCCTGCGCCACCGGCAGCTCGTCGTCGTCGACGATGGCGATGCCGTACTCGGGCGCCGGCCGGCCGATCGCCAGCGGCGGGCTGGGCACATGGCGACAGCTGACGATGCCGTGGCTGATGGTCTCGGTCATGCCCCACCAGCCCAGCGTCTGCACCCGAAAGTGCGGGTCGCTCGGCAGGTCGTTGGCGGCTGCGCCCCACAGCCGGTAGGCGTGCTGCGCCGGTACCTCGTGGGCCAGCAGCGCCTTGATGCAGAACGGGATCATCGAGGCCCAGGTGCAGCCGTGCTTGATCGACAGCGGCCAAAACCGGCTGGCCGAGAAGCGCGGCAACACCACCGCCGTGCCGCCGGCCCACAAGGTGGCCAGCACCGAATAGGCCTGCGCGGTGGTGTGGAACAGCGGCAGGTGCACCAGGTGCACGTCGCTGGCCTGCAGGTCTTCGTGCACGGCATTGATGCGCGCGCCCCACAGCGCGTTGGCATGGCTCCACAGCACCGCCTTGGGCCGGCTGGTGGTGCCCGAGGTGTACTGCACGCTGCACGGCTGCAGCGGGTCGGGCGCGCGGCGTGGCGGCGGTTCGGCGTCCAGCGTCGCGAAGCGCTGGCCGGGCTCGACCGGCCGCGCCGGCGCAGCGCCGTTGTCGGTGTCGGTGACGACGATCCAGCGCAGGTCGCGGCAGCTTAGCGCCACCCGGTCGGCAAACTTCGGCTGGGTGATCGCCGCCACCGCGCCGCAGTGGTCGGCGTAGTAGGCCAGTTCGTCGTCGGCGGCGCGGGCGTTGGTGGTCACGGCCACCGCGCCCAGCCAGCCGCAGGCATACCAGGTCAGCAGGGTCTCGGGGCAGTTGTCGAGGTGGATCAACACCCGGTCGCCGGCTTGCACACCGCGCCGCGCCAGGCCGCCGGCGATGCGGCCGACCTGGTCGTGGAACTGGCCGTAGGTCCAGCGCTGCGGCGCGCCCTCGAAGGGCTCCCAGACGATGAACGGGTGGTCGCGGCGGTGGGCCGCTCGGTGTGCCAGCAGGCTGGGCACGTCGAAGCGGTTGAACGGGTGCAGGTCGGTCGGGGCGAGCAGGGGCGGCATGGCGGGCACGAAAGGGCTGCGACGATGCCCATCCTGCGCGATGCCGGCCGGGCGCGCCATGAGGTTCAACACCCGGGGGCTGTTCGCTTGGGCGGGCGGTTGCAGCGGGAAAGCTCCCGAATCGGCGCACGGCTGCTGTGGTTACATTAAGTTTCCAGTGTTTGCCCGCGCCGGCTGTCCGGTCGCCGCCGCCGCCATGTCGTTCCGGTCCACCCGAAAGCTCGGCCTCCAGCTGCTGGTGGCGCTGTGCGTCGTCAATGCAGCCGCGGTGCTGTGGGCGGTGCGTGCCTTGTCCGAGCAGAAATCCAGCGCGGTGCAGATGGCCGAGGCCACCACGCAGAACCTGGCCCGCATGCTGGACCAGAACATCACCGGTTCGGTCGAGAAGATCGACCTGGCCCTGCTGGGCGTGGCCGACGAGCTGCAGCGGCAGTTGCAGCAGACCGGCCGTTTTGACGATGCCCCAGTCAACCGCATGTTGGCCAGCTACCAGCAGCGCATGGACGGCCTAGTCGCCTACCGCGTGGCCAACGCCGAGGGCCGGGTGGTGCTGGGCGCCGACGTGCGGCCCGACCAGCTGCAGAGTTGGGCGGATCGCCCCTTCTTTGTGTCGCTGCGCGATCAGCCTGCAGCCGGCTTGCTTGTCAACAAGCCGCACACCGGCCGGGTTTCGGGGATCAATCAGGTCTCGTTCGTCCGCCGCATCAATGGGCCTGACGGGCGGTTTGGCGGGGTGGTCGCCGCCTCCATTCCGCTGGAGCATTTCAACCACATGCTGGCAGCGCTGAACCTCGGGCCCAGCGGTGTGGCCGCGCTGCGTGATGCCGATTTCGGCTTGATCGCCCGGCACCCGCCCAGCCAGGTGGCGGCTGCCGGCACCGTGGGCAGCCAGGTCATCCCGCCCGAGTTGGCCCGGGCCACTGCGCTGGGTCAGACCGAGGGCAGCTACAGCACGCGCCAGACCTCCGACGGCACCGAGCGCACGGTGAGCTTCAGGCAGCTGAAAAAGGGGCCGTTCATCCTGGTGATCGGGCTGGCCACCCGGGATTACCTCGCCAGCTGGCGCGCCGAGCTGTCGAGCACGCTGTACCAGCTGGGCGGTTTTGCCGCGCTGACCAGCCTGATGTGCTGGCTGTTGTGGCGATCGATGCGCCGCCAGCGGCAAGAAACCGAGCGCAGCCAGGCCCTGCTGCGAGGCGCCAGCGACGGCATCCACATCGTCGGCCCCGACGGCAGCGTGCTCGAAGCCAGCGACGCCTTTGCCCGCATGCTGGGTTGCCAGCGCGACGAGGTGCTCGGCAGGCCGATGCGGCATTGGCAGGTTGAAGATCCGACCGGTGCGGAGCCGGCGGCGCTGCTGCCATCGAGCGGCCCGCAACGGATCGAGACCCGTCTGCGCCACCGCGACGGCCACCTGATCGATGTGGAGATCACCCGCCACCCGCTGGTGCTCGACGACAAGCCGGTGGTGTTTGCCTCAGCGCGCGACATCGGCGAGCGCAAGGTGGCCGAAGCCGCGGTGCTGCGGCTGAACGCCGAGCTGGAACAGCGGGTGCAGCAGCGCACCACCGATCTGGAGGCGGCCAATGCCGGGCTGGTGGCCTCGCGCGACGCGGCTGAAGCCGCCAGCCGTGCCAAGTCGGCCTTTCTGGCCAACATGAGCCACGAGATCCGCACGCCGATGAACGCCATCCTGGGCATGGCCGGTCTGCTTCGCCGCGACGGCGTGCCGGTGCAGCAGGCGCTGCGGCTCGACCGTATCGACGCGGCGAGCCGCCACCTGCTGCGCATCATCGACGACATCCTCGACCTGTCCAAGATCGAGGCCGGCAAGCTCGAGCTTTGCCTCGCGCCGCTGTCGCCGCGGGGGCTGCTGCAGCAGGTCGGTGATCTGGTGGCCGACAGTGCGCGCGACAAGGGCCTGCAACTGCGCCTCGAGCCGGGTGACCTGCCCGAGCACCTGCTGGGCGACGCCACCCGGCTGCGGCAGGCGCTGCTCAACTACGCCAGCAACGCGATCAAGTTCACCCCGACCGGCCGCATCACGCTGCGTGCCGCCGTGCTGCAGGACGACGGCGCGGGCGTGCTGCTGCGCTTTGAGGTCGACGACACCGGCATCGGTGTCGACCCCGCCGCGGTGCCGCGGCTGTTCGGCGCCTTCGAGCAGGCCGACAACTCCACCACCCGGGCCTTCGGCGGCACCGGCCTGGGCCTGGCCATCACCCGCCGGCTGGCCCAGATGATGGGCGGCGATGCCGGGCTGGACAGCCGCCCGGGCCCGGGCAGCCGTTTCTGGTTCACCGCCCGGCTGGCCCTGGCCGCGGCGCCCGTGCCCGTGCCCGTGCTCGACCTGGCCCCCGAGTTGACCGCCGTAAGCCGGCTGCGGTGCGACCATGCCGGGCGCACCGTGCTGCTGGTGGAAGACGATCCCGTCAACCGCGAGTTGATGCAGCTGCTGCTGGAGTCGGTGGGTTTGCGGGTCGAACTGGCCAACGATGGCCTGGAGGCGGTCGAGCAGGCCGTCCGCATGCCCGTCGACCTGATCCTGATGGACATGCAGATGCCCCGCCTGGACGGCCCTGACGCCACCCGGCGCATCCGCCAGACGCCGCAGGGGGCCCGGCTGCCGATCGTCGCGCTGACGGCCAATGTCTTCGAGCGCGACCGCCAGGCTTGCCTGGACGCGGGCATGGACGACTTCCTGGCCAAGCCGATCGACCCCGAGGCCTTGTTCGAAGCGGTGCTGCGGGGCCTGGCGCGACCGCTGCCGGCCTGACGCAGCCGCCCGCGCTGGCCGGGCCGGCCGGACCTTCAACCCCGGGCGTCGAACGCCAGGATCGCCCGGGCCACTTGCCTGATCGGCATCACCTCGTCGACCGCGCCCAGCGCGATCGCCTCCTTGGGCATGCCGAAGACCACGCAGCTGGCTTCGTCCTGGGCGATGGTGCGCGCGCCCAGGTCGTGCAGTTGTTTCATGGCGCGCGCGCCGTCGTCGCCCATGCCGGTCAGCAGGATCGCCAGCACGTCGCGGCCGGCGCAATCGGCCACCGAGCGGAACAGCACGTCGACCGACGGCTTGTGGCGGTTCACCGGCGGGCCGTCGACGACCTTGGCGAAGTACTGGCCGCCGGCCTTGCGCAGCTGCAGGTGCTTGCCGCCCGGGGCGATCAGCACCACGCCGCGTTCCAGCCGGTCGCCGTCGCGGGCTTCGCGCACGTCCACCGCGCACAGGCCGTTGAGCCGCTGGGCGTACATCGCCGTGAACTTCTCGGGCATGTGCTGGACGATCGCCACGCCCGGGCTGTCGGCGGGCAAGGCGGTGAGCACCAGTTCCAGCGCCTGCGTGCCGCCGGTGGAGCTGCCGATCACCACCGGCTTGTTCATCGCCAGCGCGTGCAGCCCGGCCATCGGCGCGCGCTGCGCCGGCACTGCCGCTGCCGCTGACCCGGCGGGCCGGGCGGGCCGGGCGAGCGCCGCGCTTTGCGCGCGCGGCCGAGCTTTGGCGGCCGATTTCAAGGTCTGCACCAGCTCGCGCCGCGAGTCCTCGA
>JAYVDE010000074.1:0-2741 GCA_043749575.1 Burkholderiaceae bacterium
CAACACCGGCGACGCCTGGTGCATCTACCCGATGTACGCCTTTGCGCACCCGATCGAAGACGCGCTGGAGAACATCAGCCACAGCCTGTGCACGCTGGAGTTCGAAGACCAGCGGCCGTGGTACGACTGGCTGCTGGCCCAACTGGTGCAAGGCGGCTTGCTGCAAGGCCCGGCGCCCAAGCAGCACGAGTTCGGTCGGCTCAACCTGAGCTACGTGATCACCAGCAAGCGCAAGCTCAAGGCGCTGGTCGACGAGGGCCATGTGGCCGGCTGGGACGACCCGCGCATGCCCACGCTGGCCGGCCTGCGCCGGCGCGGCTACACCGCTGCGGCGGTGCGCAAGTTCGCCGAAGACACCGGCGCCAGCAAGACCAACATCTGGGTCGACTACAGCGTGCTTGAAGGCGCTTTGCGCGCTGACCTGGAAGGCCAGGCGCCGCGCATGATGGCGGTGATCGACCCTGTGCCGCTGAAGCTGACCAACTGGGCCGAGCTGTTCGGCGTCGACCACATCGAGCCCTGCACCGCGCCGGCCCATCCGCAACAGCCCGACCTGGGCCAGCGCCAATTCGGCCTCGGCCCGGTGGTCTGGATCGAGCGCGACGACTTCGCCGAAGTGCCGGTCAAGGGCTTCTTTCGCTTGTTTCCCGGCAACAAGGTGCGGCTGAAGTACGGCATGGTGGTCGAGTGCAGTGGCTGCGAAAAAGACGCCGACGGCCGCATCACCGCGGTGCTGGCCGCCGTGCTGCCCGACACCAAGAGCGGCACGCCCGGGGCCGACGCCGTCAAGGTCAAGGGCACCATCACCTTGGTTGGCCAGCACGACGGCGTGGCCGCCACCCTCAACCTGTACGACCGGCTGTTCACCGAAGCCCAGCCCGAGGCCGGCGAGCGCGACTTTCGCAGCGTGTTGAACCCGGCCAGCAAGTCGGTGGTGCAGGGTTTTGTCGAGCCCGCGCTGGCCAGCGTGGCGCCCGACCAGCGCTTCCAGTTCGAGCGCCACGGTTACTTTGTCAGCGACCGGCTCGACCACGCGAGCGGCGCGCCGGTGTTCAACCGCATCACCGGGCTGCGCGACAGCTGGGGCAAGTGAGCCGGCACCCGCCGGCCTGGCCGGTCGCAGCGGGCCGCGCCGGGCCATGACCGATTTCTGGCCGGCCTGCGGCTGGCGCCACTTGCGCGCCGACGCACAGGGCCGCCTACCCGCGTCGCCGGCTTGGCTGGCGGGCTGGCTCGACCGCCCCGAGCTGGCGCTGGTGGCCGACAGCTGCGCGGCCGAAATCGCCCTGCACCAGGGCTTGCGCGGCGACCCGCTGCGCCCGGTGCCCACTGCAGCACTGGCCGCGCTGCTGGACGACGACGCCCGCGAGAACTACCGCTTGTTCATCGCGCTGCGCGACGGCGTGGTGGCCGCCGGCACGCTGGAGGCTTTTTACTGCGGGCTGTTCGGCCACGGCGCCATCACGCTGCCGCCGCTGTTCATCGACGCGGTGGTGCAGACGATCCTGCGCCAGCTGCTGGATGCCGACGCCACCGCGCTGGACGCCCGCGCCGCCGAGCTGCTGTTCCGCCCGCAGCGCATCACGCTGCAGAACGGCCGTGTGCTGGCGGCCGACCGCGCCACCGTCGACCGGCTCAGCGACGGCGGCGGCTTCGGCGCACTGGGCCGGCTGCTGGCCGAGGCGCAAGTGCCGCTGCGCTCGGCGCAGCTGCAGGTGCTGAATGTCGACAACGCCGCGGACTATTGGCACGACCGCAGCCACGACGGCATCGAGCGCCACCGCTTTGTACTCGACCTCACCCACCAAGTGGCCAAGGAACTGGCGCACGGCGTCAAAGTGCCCGTCACGCTGGCCCATTCGGGGCTGAGCGCACTGGCGCGGGTGCTGCAGCGCTGGGTGACCCACATGACCGGCGCGGCCGTCACCCTCACGCCGCTGGCCAGCATCGCCGACACCGATTGGCGCTGGCATGTCGGGCTGGACGTGGAGTCCACCGCGATCCTGAACGACTTGTACCGCGGCCAAGCGGTCGACGAGGCGCGGCAGGCGCGCCTGATCGGCCTGTTCCGCCTCGACTTCAGCGATACCACCGACATGCTGCCCGACGTGGCCGGCGCGCCGGTGTGGCTGGGCCTGGCCATGGCGGCCGACGGCGTGCTGCGCCTGAAACCGCAGAACCTGTTGCTCAACCTGCCGCTGGCGCGGCGCAGCTAGCGGGGAGCGCGGGAAGTTTCAGCGCCGGCTGATCGAGCCGCGCCTGGGCGGCGTTTCAGCCCGGCCAGGAGAAGCGGATGTTCTGGTCGCGCAGACCGGCCTGCACGACCTCGATGCCGCCGGAGCGCACCATCCATTCCAGCCGATGGTCGCGGTACTCGCGGCTGCGCCCGGCCGAGCGGTAGAGGTCGGCCACGCCGAACATCGCCGCGGCCGCTTTATCGAACTCCGCGAAGGTCTGGCGCACCGAAGGCCGCTCCTGCAGGCGGGCATGCCACAACGCCAGCGGTGTGCCGGCGGCCGGGCCCATGCCGTAGTGCACCGAGCGGTTGACCATCGGCGCCGCGGCCGCATCGGCCCAGCCGAACTGCTCGCCGCCGAACCAGGTTGCCTGGCCCAGCTTGTCGCTGAGCCAGGCTTGCAGGACGCGCGTGTCGCGCAGCGCAGCGGCCTTCAGTTGTTCCGCCAGCGCGCCTTCGGCGCGTCGGAACCACAGCAACTCACCGAAGCCCCAGTTGACGGCTT
>JAYVDE010000075.1:0-7609 GCA_043749575.1 Burkholderiaceae bacterium
CCATCAAGGGCAGCACCGCCGCCACCCGGCCCGAGACCCTCGGCGCCCTGGTGCTTGAAGCCATCAAGCCGCTGCTCAAGGACTGGAGTGCCCTGGAGGACGTGCTGGTGGGCTGCGCCATGCCTGAGGGGGAGCAGGGCATGAACCTGGCCCGTCTCGTGGCCTTCCGCGCGGGCCTCCCCCTCACGGCGGGCGGCACCACCGTGAACCGCTTTTGCGCGTCTGGCCTGAGCGCGGTGCAAATGGCCGCCGACCGCATCCGCGTGGGCGAAGCCGATGTGCTGATCGCCGGCGGCGCCGAGTCCATGAGCATGGTTCCCATGGGCGGTAACAAGCCTTCGTTCAACCCCGCTATTTTTGACAAAGACGAAAACATCGGTATCGCCTACGGCATGGGCCTGACTGCCGAAAAAGTGGCCAACCAGTGGAAAGTGAGCCGCGAGGCGCAAGATGAATTTGCGCTGCAATCGCACCTCAAGGCTTTGGCGGCCCAGCAGGCCGGTGAGTTCACTGACGAGATCACGCCGGTTGACGTGGTGGACCGCTCGCCCAACCTGGCCACCGGCGAGGTCAACCACAAAACCCGCAGCGTGAGCCTGGACGAAGGCCCACGCGCCGAGACCACGCTGGCCGCGCTGGCCAAGCTGCGCACGGTGTTCGCGGCCAAGGGCTCGGTCACGGCCGGCAACAGCTCGCAGACCAGCGACGGCGCGGGCTGCCTGATCCTGGCCAGCGAGAAGGCGGTCAAGCAGTTCGGCCTGACGCCGCTGGCGCGATTCGTCAGCTTTGCGTCACGCGGCGTGCCGCCCGAGTTGATGGGCATCGGGCCGATCAAGGCCATCCCCGCGGCGCTGAAGTCAGCCGGCCTGAGCCTGGCCGACATGGGCTGGATCGAGCTGAACGAGGCCTTCGCGGCGCAGGCGCTGGCGGTCATCAACACCGTCGGCCTGAACCCGGCGCTCGTCAACCCGATGGGCGGCGCGATCGCGCTGGGCCACCCGCTGGGCGCCACCGGCGCCATCCGCGCGGCCACCGTGGTGCATGCGCTGCGCCGTCACAAGCTGAAGTACGGCATGGTCACGATGTGCGTGGGCACCGGCCAGGGCGCGGCCGGCATTTTTGAGCGCGTCTAAAGTCCGTTGCTGCACCCACTGGTTCTGGAGACCCGCATGACCATCCGCACCGCCACGCTGAACCGCGTGCTCACGATCGAGATCGCCCGCCCCGAGAAAAAGAATGCGCTGACCCAGGCGATGTACACCGCGATGGCCGAGGCGCTGACCGCGGCCACCGCCGACGCCAGCGTGCGTGCGGTGCTGATCACCGGCCAGCCCGGCATCTTCACCTCGGGCAACGACATCGAGGATTTCATGCAGCGCCCGCCGAGTGGGGCAGGTATCGGCGGCGAGACGCCCGTTGCCCATTTCATGAACGCGCTGCTGGACTGCGACAAGCCGGTGGTCGCCGCCGTCACCGGCGCGGCGATCGGCATCGGCACCACACTGCTGCTGCACTGTGACCTGGTCTACGTCAGCGACGAAGCCCGGCTGGCGATGCCTTTCGTCAGCCTGGGCCTGGTGCCCGAATACGCCAGCAGCCTGCTGCTGCCGGCACTGATGGGCCATGCCAGGGCGGCCGAGAAGCTGATGCTGGGCGAGCCCTTCACCGGCAGCGATGCGGTCGACTGCGGCATCGCCAACGCGGTGCTGCCGGCCGGCGAGGTGGTCAACCATGCCCGCCGCATGGCCGAGCGCTTCAACACGCTGGCGCCCAGCGCCGTGCGCGAGACCAAGCGCTTGATGCGCGAGCCGCTGCGGGCCCGCATCCGCGAGGTGATGGCCACCGAAGGCGCGCTGTTCGCCAGCCGGCTGCGCAGCCCCGAGGCGATGGAGGCCTTCCAGGCTTTCTTCCAGAAGCGCAAGCCCGATTTCAGCCAGTTCTGACGGGGCCTGTGCCCGACGGGCCAGTGATCAGTCCTTGGGCACCGGCCGTGGCTTGCCTTCACCGTCGATGGCCACGTAGGTGAGGTTGGCCTCGGTCACCTTCACGGTCTGCAGGTTGGCCGGGTTGCGCTCGGCGAACACCTCGACATGCACGGTGATCGAGGTGTTGCCCACCCGCACGACCCGGGCGTAGAAGCTGACCAGGTCGCCCACCGACACCGGCTGCTTGAAGATGAACTCGTTCACCGCCACGGTGGCAATGCGGCCCTTGGCGACACGCGAAGGCAGCACCGCGCCGGCCAAGTCGACCTGGGCCATCAGCCAGCCGCCGAAGATGTCGCCGTTGCCGTTGACGTCGGCCGGCAGCGGCATCACGCGCAGCACCAGCTCGCTGCCGTCAGGCAAACTGGTGGGGCCGGTCAAGGGCTGTCTAGGGGTTGTGGAGTCGCTCATCGGCATCACCTGATCCGGTTTGTGGCAGTCCATTCTTCCACGCTGCCTGTCTGCCACTTTGCCCCCGCCCATGCGTCATTCCGCCCCCTCACTGGCCCTGCCCAACCCTGCCATCACCGGCGCACCGCGTTCCGATTGGCAGACACTGGGCAAGCTGCTGCCCTATCTGTGGCAGTACCGCTGGCGGGTCGGCCTGGCGCTGGGCTTTCTGCTGGCGGCCAAAGTGGCCAATGTCAGCGTGCCAGTGCTGCTCAAGCACCTGGTCGACACCCTCGACCTCAAGCCGGGTGACCCCCGTGCCTTGCTGGTGGTGCCGGCGGGCCTGCTGCTGGCCTACGCCGGCCTGCGGCTGTCGACCAGCCTGTTCACCGAGCTGCGCGAGCTGGTGTTTGCCAAGGTGTCGTTCGGTGCCAGCAAACAAATCGCGCTGGAGGTGTTTGGCCACCTGCATGCGCTGAGCCTGCGCTTCCACCTCGAACGCCAGACCGGCGGCATGTCGCGCGACATCGAGCGCGGCACCCGCGCGCTGCAGTCGCTGGTCTCGTACTCGCTCTACACCATCGTGCCCACGCTGGTGGAAGTGGTGCTGGTGCTCACCATCCTGGGCTGGCGCTTCGACATGGGTTATGTCTGGATCACGCTCGGTGCGCTGGTGGTCTACATCAGCTTCACCGTCACGGTGACCGAGTGGCGCAGCCAGTTTCGCCGCGAGATGAACGAGCTGGATTCACACGCCCACAGCCGTGCCATCGACGCGCTGCTGAACTACGAAACCGTCAAGTACTTCAACAACGAGGTCTTCGAGGCGAAGCGCTACGAGCAGGGGCTTGAATCCTTTCGCCGCGCCCAGGTCAAGAGCCAGACCACGCTGTCGATGCTCAACACCGGCCAGCAGCTGATCATTGCGCTGAGCCTGGTGGCGATGCTGTGGCGGGCGACCCAGGGCGTGGTGGAGGGCCGGCTCACCCTGGGCGACTTTGTGATGGTCAATGCCTTCATGATCCAGCTCTACATCCCGCTGAACTTTTTGGGCGTGCTGTACCGCGAGATCAAGCAGAGCCTGACCGACCTGGACCGCATGTTTGTGCTGCTGGAGCGCGAGCGCGAAGTGGCCGATCTGCCCGGTGCACCCGATCTGGTAGTCAGCGACGGCACGGTGCGCTTCGAGAATGTCAGCTTCGCGTATGACCGAGCCGACGGCGAGCCTAAGCTCGCGCGGCCCATCCTGCACAGCGTCAGCTTCGAGATCCCGGCGGGCAAGACGGTGGCGGTGGTGGGCGCGTCGGGCGCGGGCAAGAGCACGCTGGCCAGGCTGCTCTACCGCTTCTACGACGTCAGCGGTGGCCGCATCACGATCGACGGCCAGGACATCCGCCAGGTCACCCAGGACAGCCTGCGGCGGGTGATCGGCATCGTGCCGCAGGACACGGTGCTGTTCAACGACACGGTGGGCTACAACATCGCTTACGGCCGGGCCGGCGCCTCGCAGGCCGAGATGGAGGCGGCGGCGCGCGCCGCGCACATCCACGACTTCATCGCCGCCACGCCCAAGGGCTACGCCACGATGGTCGGCGAGCGCGGCTTGAAGCTGTCGGGTGGCGAGAAGCAGCGGGTGGCCATTGCCCGCACGCTGCTGAAGAACCCGCCGGTGCTGATCTTCGACGAGGCCACCTCGGCGCTGGATTCGGCCAACGAGCGGGCGATCCAGGCTGAACTGAAGAGTGCGGCCCAGGGCAAGACGGCGCTGGTCATCGCCCACCGGTTGTCGACCGTGGCCGACGCGCACGAGATCGTGGTGCTGGACGCCGGCCGGGTGGCCGAACGCGGCTCACACGGCGACCTGCTGGCGCTCAACGGGCGTTATGCGCAGATGTGGCGGCTGCAGCAGGCGGCCGATGACGGCGCGGTGGCCGGCTTGGGCGACGCGGGCTCCTAGCGCCAGGGTTGAGGGGCGGTTTCGCGGTCGCCCGTGAAAAAGCCCGCTCAGTGGCGGGCTTGGCAGGCTGAACGGCAGCCAACGGCTGCCGCGCGTCAGGCCCGGCGCTTGCGAGTCGTGAGGCCCACGGCGGCCAGCGCCAGTGCAACGAGGCCCAGGCCGGCCGGTTCGGGCACTCTGCCGCCGACGTCGGCCAGCGTGAAGGCCAGGTTGTCGAGCGCAAATACGGCAGACGATCCGCCCAGATTCACGAACTCAATCCGCTTGATGGCGCCGAGGTGCGCAAAATTTAGGGTCTGCCCCACCCACGCCCACGCGGTGCCGCTGGGGTTGAAGTCAAACGTGGTTTTATTTCCTTGGCCATCAAAGGCACGAAACTCGAGGTCTGTCGACCCTGTAGCTGCGTCAAACGTGATCGACTCAATGTCACCGCCGGCCAGGGCCCCAACGAGTTCAACAACGATCTTCGCGTTCACCGTCGAAGTCGATGTGATCCCTGCGCGTGTCTGTATGAATCCCGTGTGACCGCGTGGTGCCGTACAGCAGTAGCCTGCCGCTCTCGTGGTTTGAGTCTCATGAAAGACCGTTGCGCCCACGAACGAGATGTTTTGCACCGGGTTTGTAAGCAGCATCGGAGTGCCAAACGGCTTGCCCGTCGTGGGTATCAACGCTTGCGCGGCCAAAGTCTCGAAATCAATCAGCACCGTCGGCGCCGCCTGGGCCGACATGGCAGCCCCCCAGCTCATCGCTGCCAGCGCCAGGTTTCGAAATTTTGGGGTCATCGTCTTGTCCTGCTGATTCGGTGTGAGGCCTTGCCCGAACGCGGTGTTCTGGCGAGATGATCAATCTGAAAGCGACTGTAGCGAAGCGCTGTGGTTCGCGGCGCAACATCCGCCCCTGCGTTCAGGGGGGTTCGGGGATCTTGACCCTTGAATGGTGGGGCGATAACGACTACTAAACTGCTGTTCGTGGAAACCAAGTGGCTTGAAGACTTCGTCAGCCTGGCCGAGACCCGCAGCTTCTCCCGGTCGGCGCAGTTGCGGCACGTCACCCAGCCGGCGTTTTCGCGCCGCATCCAGGCGCTGGAAGCCTGGGCCGGCATCGACTTGGTCGACCGATCGAACTACCCCACCCGGCTGACATCGGCCGGCGAAACCCTGCATGCCCAGGCGCTGGAGATCCTGGGGGCGCTGCAATCGGCGCGCAACCTGATGCGATCACACCGGGCCAGCGGGCAGGATGTGATCGAGTTTGCCATTCCGCACACGCTGGCGTTCACCTTCTTCCCGCACTGGTTGATGGCCTTGCGCGGCCGTTTCGGCAGTGTCAAAACGCGCTTGATCGCGTTGAACGTGCACGATGCGGTGCTGCGCCTCACCGAGGGCGGCTGCGACTTGCTGATCGCCTACCACCACGCGTCGCAGCCGCTGCAGCTCAGCCCTGACCGCTACGAGATGCTGTCACTCGACCACGAAACGCTGGCCGCTTTCGCCAAGGCCGACGCCCGCGGCCAGCCGATCTTCCGGCTGGTGGCAGGCGGGCCACCGGTGCCGCTGTTGGCCTATGCGTCGGGCGCCTACATGGGCCATATGGTCGAGCAGATCATCCGCCAGATGGCGGTGGCGCCGGCGCTGGAGACCACCTATGAGACCGACATGGCCGAGGGCCTGAAGGCCATGGCGCTGGAAGGCCATGGCTTGGCCTTTCTGCCGGTCAGCTCGGTGCGGCAGGAGCTGAAGAGCCAGCGCCTGGTGGCCGCAGCGCCGCCCGGGGTGGGCGAACTGACGATGGAAGTGCGCCTTTACCGCGAGCGGCCCGAGGTCGCCCGCCATGTGAAGCCTGCCGCCCAGGCGCTGTGGGATTTCCTCAAGCAGCCCTGAATAGCTGCACCCGGCGGCGGCATACCGCCGCCACCCGCCAAGCGGGTGCTCAGCCGGCTTGGGGCGGCCCGGCGCTTGGCTGAGCGCCGCCACCCGGACGCGCCCAGCTTCAATGGCCGAGGATCTTGGACAAAAAGTCCTTGGTCCGGTCGCTCTGCGGATTGTCGAAAAACGCGTGCGGCTCGTTTTGCTCGACGATCTGGCCCTGGTCCATGAAGATCACGCGGTTGGCCACCGCCTTCGCAAAACCCATCTCGTGGGTGACGCACAGCATGGTGATGCCACCGTCGGCCAGCTCGATGATCACGTCGAGCACTTCCTTGATCATCTCGGGGTCCAGCGCCGAGGTGGGTTCGTCGAACAGCATGATCTTGGGCGTCAGGCACAGCGCGCGGGCGATCGCCACGCGTTGCTGCTGGCCGCCCGACAGTTGCAGCGGGTACTTGCCCGCTTGCTCGGCGATGCGCACCCGGTTGAGCTGGATCATGGCGCGCTCGTCGGCCTCTTTCTTCGGCATCTTGCCGACCCACATCGGCGCCAGCGTCAGGTTCTCCAGCACGGTGAGGTGCGGAAACAGGTTGAATTGCTGGAACACCATGCCGACGTTCTTGCGGATCGCCTCGATCACTTTCACGTCGTCAGTCAGCTCGACGCCGTCGACCTTGAGCGTGCCCTGCTGGTGCTCTTCGAGCCGGTTGATGCAGCGGATCAGCGTCGACTTGCCCGAGCCCGACGGCCCGCAGATCACGATGCGTTCGCCCCTGGCGACGACCAGGTCGATGTCGCGCAACACGTGAAAGTTGTTGCCGTACCACTTGTTGACCCTGTCAAACGTGATGATCGCGTCAGTCATGGAGGTTCGTTTTCTTGAAGGTCAACGGTTCTGGGGCATCAACGATTTTTGCTGAGTGACAGCCGCTGCTCGATCCACAGGCTGTAACGCGACATCGTGAAGCAGAAGGCGAAGTAGATCGCCGCGATGAACAGATAGGCCTCGATCTTGAACGGCCGCCAGTCGCTGTCGGAGTTGAGCGCCAGGCCCATCGCGCCGGTCAGCTCGTAGAGGCTGACGATGGTCACCAGCGAGGTGTCTTTGAAAATCGAGATGAAGTTGTTCATGATGCCCGGCACCACCAGGGCGAGGGCCTGCGGCAGGATGATCTTGCGCTGCACCTGCCAGTAGCCCAGGCCCAGCGTGTCGGCGGCCTCTTGCTGGCCTTTGGGGATGGCCTGCAGGCCGCCGCGCACGATCTCGGCCATGTAGGCCGCTGCAAACAGCGTGATGCCCACCAGCACCCGCAGCAGCACGTCGATCTGGGTGCCCGGCGGCATGAACAGCGGGAACATGAAGCTGGCCATGAACAGCACGCTGATCAGCGGCACGCCGCGGATCAGCT
>JAYVDE010000076.1:0-2736 GCA_043749575.1 Burkholderiaceae bacterium
CGCCTCCCCCCGCCCTGCGCCTGCCGCGCGAGCTGACCATCTACACCGCCGCCGAAACCCGCGCCAGCTGGCTGGGTTGGTTGTCGGGCGACGGTGGCCATGCCCATGCCGAGGGCGACACCGTCTGCCGGGTCGACGGCGAGGACGTCGACGAGGTCGATGCCGCCGGCGTGCAGCTGCTGGTGGCGCTGGCCCACAGCCTGCAGCGCCAGCAGGGCACGCTGCAACTGTGCAATAGCAGCCGGCCGCTGCGCCAGGCCTGTCAGGACCTGGGCCTGGCCGACTGGCTGCTGGGCACCGAGGTGCCGGCCACCGCACACGCTGGAGCCACCGCATGAAAAACGCCGACATGGACACCAGCTTCATCGCCGACGCCCTGCCCGCCTTCCTGAGCGAGGCGCGCGAGCAGGTCGAGTTGATCGAGCAGTTGCTGCTGCAGCTGGAAGACACGCCCGAGGACCGCGAGCTGCTGGACGCGCTGTTCCGCTGCGCGCACACCGTCAAGGGTTCGGCCGGCATCTTCGGACTCGACGCGGTGGTGGGCTTCACTCACCACGTCGAGACCCTGCTCGACCGGCTGCGCGAGGGCGCGCTGAAGCTGACGCCGGCATTGAGCACGCTGCTGCTGCAGTGCAACGACCAGATCTTGGCGCTGGTCGATGGGGCACAGAACCCGCAGGCCGCCGAGGACGCGGCGGCAGCCGGCCTGCGCAACGCGCTGGTCGCGCAGTTGCAGGCCTTCGGCGATCAGCGGGCCGATAAGCCGGCCGCATCAGCCGCCCTGGCGCCGCCGGTTGCAGCCATGGCCGCCCCATGGCGCCTGTCCGCCCGCTTTGGCGCCGACACCTTCCGCAACGGCATGGACCCGCTGACCATCCTGCGCTATGTGGCCGGGCTGGGCACGATCATGAACCTGAGCTGCGACACCGCCGCGGTGCCCGCGCTCGACGAGATCGACCCCGAGCAGTGCCACCTCGGCTTCGACATCATGCTGCAGACTGACGCCGCGCGGGCCGAGATCGAGGCCGCCTTCAGCTTTGTGCGCGACGACTGCCAGTTGGACATCAGCCCGCCCAGCCCGCAGCCACCGACCGGCGGGGCCAACGCAGACCGGCTGGGCGAGCTGCTGGTCGACGTGGGCGTCATCACGCCCGATGAATTGAGCCAGGCGCTGCAGCACCAGTCCGACAGCCGCCAGGCCCACGGCCAGGCACCCCCGCTGGGCCAGATCCTGCAGACCGAGAACGGTGTCAACCCGCGGGTGGTCGAGGCCGCGCTGCAAAAGCAGAGCAAGGCCCGCAGCACCCCGGCGGGGGCCGCCGCGCCCGACGACAACCGCTTCATCCGGGTGCAGGCCGACCGGCTGGACGCGGTGATCAACCTGCTGGGCGAGCTGGTGATTGCCGGCGCTGGCGCGCAGTTGCTGGCGCGGCAGACCAAGCAGCGCTCGCTGATCGAGGCCAACACCCAGATCGGCCGGCTGATCGAAGAGATCCGCAACGGCACGCTGAAGCTGCGCATGGTGCCGATCGGCGAGACCTTCTCGCGCTTTCGCCGCGTGTTGCGCGACACCGCCGCCGAATTGGGCAAGGAGGTCGCGCTGGAGATTGTCGGCGGCGAAACCGAGCTGGACAAGTCGGTGGTCGAGCGCATCGCCGACCCGCTGATGCACCTGGTGCGCAACGGTTTGGACCACGGCCTGGAAACCCCCGAGGCGCGGCTGGCCGCCGGCAAACCCGCGCAAGGCAAGCTGACGCTGTCGGCCTGCCATGAATCGGGCGGCATCCTGATCCGCATCCAGGACGACGGCCGCGGCATCTCGCGCGACAAGGTGCTGGCCCGCGCCTGGGCGCGCGGCATCGTCGAGCAAGGCGTGGTGCCGGCCGACGACGAGATCCTCAAGCTGATCTTCGAGGCCGGCTTTTCCACCGCCGAGACCGTCACCAACTTGTCGGGCCGCGGCGTCGGCATGGACGTGGTGCGCCGCAACATCGAGGCCTTGCGCGGCACGGTGACGATCCACAGCACCGAAGGCGTGGGCAGCACGATCGACATCCGCTTGCCGCTGACGCTGGCCATCATCGACGGCTTCCTGGTCGGGGCGGGCGGCACCAAGTTCATCTTTCCGCTCGAAACCGTGGTCGAGGTGATCGAGGCCAGCAGCGCGGCGATGCCGGCTGACAGCCGCGGCCGCAGCTGCGTCGAGCTGCGCGGCCGCGTGCTGCCGGTGGTCGACCTGCGGGCCCTCTATGCGCTGGATGGCGCGCCGCCGCCGCGGGTCTCGGTGGTGGTCATCAACGCCAATGGCCGCCCCTACGGCGTGATGGTCGATGTGCTGCTGGGCCAGCACCAGACCGTGATCAAGCCGCTGAGCCGGATGTTCCGCTGCCTGCGCGGCATCTCCGGCTCGACCATCCTCGGCAGCGGCGAGGTGGCGCTGATCTTCGACGTCAACTCGCTGAGCCAGCTGGCCTCGACCGACATCGCCAAGCGTGACGGTCACGGCGCTCGCGGCGCGCCCGCCGCCGCAACGGCTGGCGCCTTGCGCAGCAGCGCGAAAGAACGCCATGCCTGAGTGGGCTGCCCGGCCTATTGATTCGGCCCAAATAAATATGAACTTTTAGGTGAACGTAAGCTCCCCCCCCGCGCCAGAATGGTTGTCGCTTCTTTAGATCTTGTATCTTTGGTTCAGGAACACACGTAGTGGACGCAGGCTGTGGAGCCTGTGGTCGAAGG
>JAYVDE010000077.1:0-18790 GCA_043749575.1 Burkholderiaceae bacterium
GAACCAGGGCAGCGCCGCGCTGCGGGCCAGGGGCAGCAAGGTCTACGGCGCGGTCGATCCCAACGACCGCCAGCGCAAGCTCAGCGCCGACTTCATGGCCGCGCACTACGAGCCGATCTACACCAACGTGTTCGACGGTTACGGCCACACCCAGCTGGCTTACGCCGCCGATGTGCTGACCTACAAGAGCGAGCTGCGCCTGTCGATGGCGCCGGTCGATCTGCGGCTGACCGCGCTGCCGGTGCTGGCGGTTGGGGGGCAGGCCGACGCGCTGCCGGCCACGCTGGTGATCCCGCTGGGCGACGATGCCGCGTTCAAGCCGCTGACCCACCGTCTGGCCGACGCCGCGGGCCGGCTGGAGCCGCCCATCCCGGCCGGCGCCGCGCTCGACTATGTCGTGGTCGGCAGCTTCAAGGAGGACAGCGACAACGCGCTCGAGCGGCCCGGGCCGCTGCTGCTGGCCTGGGCGCTGTCAGACCTGGTGGCCGGCAAGGCCAGCGTGGCCCGCGAGCCGATCAACCACCCCATGGCCCTGCTGGGCCTGGCGGCTTTCGCGGCGCTGTTGGCGATGGTGGTGTTTGCACTCGCCTTTCGCAGCCTGCGGCCGCGGGTGGCACCGGCGCACTGGCCGGCAGCGGCTCGCGCACTGGCGCTGGCGGCGTTTGTCATCGCGGCCGTGCTGCTGCTGGGCCTGGGCGGCGTCATGCTGCTGGCGGGCCGGGTGATCCCGCTCGCCTTTCCACTGGTTTGCGCGGCGCTGGGGTCGGCCTGCGCCTGGCTGGGCGCGCGGCGCTGGATCGTCGACGAACAGGTGCGACGCGAGCTGGCCGGTGGCGCCGAGGAGCGCGCCGTGCAGTTCGACGTGTTTGTCAGCTACGCCCACGACCCGCCCGAGCACAAGGCCTGGGTCAAGCGCGCGATCGTCGCGCCGCTGCAGGCCCTGCGCCGGGCCGATGGCACGCCGTACCGGGTGTTCTTCGACGAGGCCGAAATCAAGGTGGGTCGGCAGTGGAAGACCGAGATCGAACTGGCGCTGCTTGGCAGCCGCTGGTTCCTGCCGGTGTATTCGGCGCGCTACTTCGAGCGCCCCTACTGCCGCGAAGAACTCGAACTTGCCGACCAGCTGCGCATCGAAGGCCGCTTGCGCATGTTCCCGGTGGCGCTGAGCGTCGACGGCGTGCCTGAACGGTATCTGCGCAAGGTGCAGTACATCGATGCTCGCGCCGACCCGGATTTCCTGGACGAACTGATCGCGCAGATGCTGGCCGAGGTGCCTGCGGTCGAGCTACCACCGCAAGGCGGTGTGCACGGCGCGCCCTGAACACACGGGGCCCTTCACGCGGCGGCGGCCACCTGCTGACCGGTGCGACCCACCCGGCCACGGGACACGCCGTGGACTACACCCGCATCGGCCCCCGCTCAGCCCCCAATCAGCCCCGGTACGACGGATCAACCCGATCAACCAGCCGCTGCATCGCGTCGAACACGTCCTGCCCGGCCCCAAAGATCGGGTTGAAGTTCAGCGAATCGCGCACGCAGCCTTCGAGTACCGGCGTGGTGATGGCCCGCAGCCGGCCCAGCGGCGGCGCCGCCAGCTGCACCTCGCAGGCGCGCTGCAGCAGCCACATCAGGCCGAAGGCATGGGCCAGGCTGGAGCCAATGACCACCGGCCCGTGGTTGCGCAACAGCAACACTTTTTTGCCACCCGCGCTGGCCAGGATGCGCCGGCCCTCGTCCAGGTGCACGGTGATGCCCTCGAAGTCGTGGTACGCCAGCTGGCCGTGCAGCTGCGCGGCATAAAAGTTGCTGAGCGACAGGCCGTCTTCCAGGCAGCACACCGCCATCGTGGCCGTGGTGTGCATGTGCATCACGCAGTGCGCGTCGGCCAAGGTTTCGTGGATCGCGCCGTGGAAGGTGAAGCCGGCCGGGTTGATCGGCCAGTCGCTGTGGCCCACGGTGTTGCCGCGCACATCGACCTTGACCAGGTTGGACGCACAGACCTCGCTGTAGTGCAGACCGAACGGGTTGAGCAGGAAATGCCCAGGCTCGTCGGGCACGCGCAGCGAGAGGTGGTTGTAGATCATCTCCTGCCAGCCCAGCTGCACGAAGATGCGGTAGGCCGCTGCCAGCTGCACCCGCGCCGCCCATTCGGCCGCGGCGATGCGCGCGGGGCGGGGATAACGGCCGTTGAGGGCGGCGCGGTCGGTGGTCATGGCGGCAGGGTGTGACTCAGCAGGGCGTGATGACGCCGAAACCCCCAGCCAGCGCCAAAGGCGCTTCGCGGGGCAATCAACCGACCAAGATCTCGCTGATCTGCAGGATCGGCTGGGCGTCGGTGTAGTTGGCCACGTCGCCCATGATCTCGGCGCCGTGCTGGGCCAAGCCCGCTTGCAGCGCCTCGACCGAGGTCAGCAGCAACGCGCCCACGGCGGCGTAGGTGGGCGGCGCGCCAGGTGCGCCGCCGGCCAGGCCGGCGTCGATCGTGTAGCCGGTACAAGCCTCGCCCAGGCGGGCCTTGACCATCGGCATGTGGCGCTCGCAGTAATACGCCATGTCGAAGCGGCTGCTGGGCGGGTAGAAAATGTGGACGCGGATCATGGCTTCTCCTGAGGGTGACGGCGCCATCGATCGCGGCGCGGCGAGACGGGTTATCGCACGCCTCAAGCGGCGTGGCGACTCAGGATTGCCCCGGGTCGATGTCCACCCTGCGCCGCGGGATTCAGGCCATCTTCACCCAGGCAGTGCACCAACCGTTGCCATTGACCTGCTGGTTGCCGACGATCGGACAGGCGCCCCAGGCGTCGCCCGCCTTGCCCAGGTAAAGCTGGCAGTTGCTGCAGACCTTGCCCATGGCATAGGTGGGGTACTTGGCCACATCGACCTTGCTGGCGTCATGCTTGTAGCCGATGGCCTTGGCGACGGGGTCGTTCTCGTCGACCTTGGCCGGCTGGGCCACGGCGCGCACAGCCACACCGATGGCAGCGGCGGCGGGCAGCAGGGTGGTGATGAAGTGGCGGCGGCTGTTCATGTGCAAAGGCTCCTGGTCCGGATCAGGCATTGATTGTGCGCCGCCACCCGCCGCGCCTAGCCGCGACCCGCCTGTTCGGTCAGTGGACCACGCAACAAGTGCCGCTTCATTTGCGCACCAATGTCTCTGCTTTGAGATGGGTCATTCCGCCGAAAACCCCATGCTTAAGCAGACATGAATAGACTATTACGATGCAAATCAACTTCACTCCAGCATCAAACGCCCACCCCCGCTACCGCAGCGGCGTGGTGGCGCGGATGGTGGGCATTCCGGTGTCCACGCTGCGCATCTGGGAGCGCCGCTACCAGGTGGTAGGGCCCACGCTCACCGCCAGCGGGCACCGTTTGTATTCGGGTGCCGATGTCGAGCGGCTGATGCTGATCAAGCAGCTGGTCGACCTCGGCCACGCCATCGGCTCGCTGGCGCGGCTGCCCTCGGCCGAGCTGTTGAACATCGCCGACGCTCGGGCCGCCCTGGCCGCTCAGCCGGCGCCCGCGCTGCGACCGCGCGCCGTGCTGCTGGGCCTGGGTTTGCCGCGGCGTTTGGGCGCCTTGTCGCTGCGGCGAGTGGCCACCTGGGCCGACCTGCCCAGTGCCGAAGCCAGCCTGGTCGGCAGCGGCACGGCGACCACCAACGCCACCGCTGACAGCCCGTCGCCAGTGGACGGGCCGCCTGGCGCGGCTGGCGCTCCCGCCCAACCCGCGCTGCAGGCCGAACTGCTGGTGGCCGAACTGGCCACCTTGCAACCCGAGTCGGCCGACCGCCTGCTGGCGCTGGCCGCGCAATGGGGCGTGCAGCGCGGGCTGGTGGTCTACGGCTTTGGCAGCGAAGCCTCGGCGCAGCGCTTGCGCCAGGCGGGCTGGCGGCTGCACCGCGCCCCGCTGGCCGACGCCGACCTGCGCGCCCAGGTGGCCGAACTGGTCGCTAGCTTGCTTGCGCCGGCCCACGCCGCCCTGCCCGAATTGGGGCAGCCCGAGGCCGACCTGCCCGTGCCACCGCGGCGCTTCGACGATGCGGCGCTCTACCAGCTGGCCGGGGCCGCCACCGCCGTGGCCTGCGAATGCCCGCGCCATCTCGCCGAGCTGGTGATGCAGCTGGCCCTCTTCGAGACTTACAGCGACGAATGCCTTCAGCGCAACCCGGTCGACGCCGACTTGCACCGCCACCTGCTGCAGGTGGCGGGCATGACGCGCGCGATGTTCGAAGGGGCGTTGTTGCGGGTGGCCGAGGCCGAGCTGCTGCCGGTGCCCCCGCCACCGACCGCACCGATCAAGAGGCCGGCCGCAACCGTGCCAGGCTGACCGGCGCCTCGGCCCATCGGCGGCATGCGGTGGGCCGCAAGCACCGCAGGTGCTCAAGGTGCTGAACTTGCTGAACGTACCGGCCGCGCCTGCTGCACGCGCAAGCCCTAGGATGTGGCGATGGGCCGTTGACCACGCTGGCGCAGCGCGGCACCGGCCCCATACGCGAGGCCCGCAGCATGCCGCTGATCGACCTGCCGCTGGGCTGGCAGACCGCATTCATCCTGCACCGGCTCGACGCGCAGATCAGCGCGCCCGCTGCCCACCGCGTTTTCCGCCGCCTGCAGATGGCGCGCATCGAACGGCTGGCGCAGGCCGACCGCGGCCAGTGGTTCGGCCTGTGGTGCAAGGCCCCGCACGACCGGACATGCGCGCCGCCATCGACCGCCAGCACCGCCAGGGCCAATTTCACCGCAGCCACGGCAACCACCGCAGCCACCGCCGACCGCCCATGAAACGCCGCCACTTCCTGCAAGCCACGACCACCTCGATGAGCACCATGCCACCACTTGCCATGGCCGCCAGCGCCGCCGCCGCCGCCATCACGACATCGCCCGGCGCCGACTTTCCTTGGCTCGAAGCCAGCGTGGCCGAGTTGTCGCGCGCCATGGCCGACGGCCGCACCAGCGCATTGGCGCTGGCCCAGGCCTACACCGAGCGCATCGCCGCGCTGGACGTCGGCGGGCCGCGGCTGGCCAGCATCCTGGAGTTGAACCCCGATGCCACGGCCATCGCCGCCCAGCTGGATGCCGAGCGCGCAGCAGGCCGGCTGCGCGGGCCATTGCACGGCATCCCGGTGCTGATCAAAGACAACATCGCCACCGCCGACCGCATGGCCACCAGCGCCGGCTCACCCGCGCTGCTGGGCATCACGCCGCCGCGCGACGCCGCGGTGGTGGCCCGCCTGCGCGCGGCCGGCGCACTGCTGCTGGCCAAGACCAACCTGTCGGAATGGGCCAACTTCCGCGGCCAGCATTCGATCAGCGGCTGGAGCACGCGCGGCGGCCAGACCCGCAACCCCTATGCGCTGGACCGCTCGCCCAGCGGTTCGTCGTCGGGTACCGGCAGCGCGGTGGCGGCCAACCTGGCGGCGCTGGGGGTCGGCACCGAGACCGACGGCTCGATCACCTCACCGGCCAGCGTCGCCGGGCTGGTCGGCATGAAGCCCACGCTGGGCCTGGTCAGCCGCGCCGGCATCGTGCCGATCGCCTTCAGCCAGGACACCGCCGGCCCGATGTGCCGCAGCGTGGCCGACGCCGCGCTGCTGCTGGGGGTGCTGGCCGGCGTCGACCCGCGCGACCCGATCACCCGCACGCAGCTGGGCAAGTTCGACCCCAGCAGCTTGCTGAAACTGCAGCCCGACGCCTTGCGCGGCGCCCGGCTTGGCGTGGCCGACAAGCTGGTGGCGGGCCACGGCCGCGCCACCGTGGCCTTGTTCGAGGCCGCGCTCATGGCGCTGCAGGCCGCCGGCGCCACGCTGGTGCGCGCCGCGCTGCCCAACCTGGACAAGATGGCCGCCGGCGAGCTCGATGTGCTGCAGTTCGAGCTGCGCCACGCGATGGCAGCCTATCTCGCAGAATACGCGGCCACTGGCCCGCACCGCACATTGGCCGACCTGGTGGCCTACAACCAGTTGAACCCGGCCACGCTGGCGCTGTTCGGCCAGGAATGGTTTGAGGCCGCCGTGGCCAAGGGGCCGCTGAACAACCCGGTCTACCGCCAAGCCCTGGCCAGCGGGCGGCGGCTGGCACGCAGCCACGGCATCGACGCGATGCTGCGTCGGCACCGGCTGGACGCCATCGTCGCGCCCACCGGCGGCCCGGCGTGCTTGATCGACCCGATCAACGGCGACGGCGGCACGACGCCCTCGGCCACCATGCCAGCGGCCGTGGCGGGTTACCCGCACGTCACGTTGCCGATGGGCCAGGTGGCGGGCCTGCCGGTGGGCCTGAGCCTGTTCGGCACCGCCTGGCATGACGCCAAGCTGCTGGCGCTGGCGCTGCATTTCGAGCAGGCCACGCGACACCGCAGGCCGCCCGACTACCGCGCCACGGCGCTGGCCGGCACCGTCAGCCAGGCCCCGCCTGCCACCCACACGCTCGCCCCCAGCCACGCCACCACCAGCAGCGCCTGAGCCTGGCGCTCTGGGCGCTGCGCTGCGGGCAACGGCATCTTGCAAGCGCAGGGCCCGCCTCCATGTGCTGGATGCGGGCCTGCACTTTCAGGCCCGGAAGGTACCCGCCATGCAGACCGCACACCCCCTCAACCGCCCGATGCGCACCGCCATCACGCTGGCCGAGTTGCTGCAACGCATCGAAGCCAGCGCGCAACCGATTGGCGCCACGCAATACCGCCGCCTGGTGCGTCACCTGGCGCAGCTGCTCGACAGCCTGGCCCCCGGGCCCGACCTGGACCGGCTGCTGACCACCTTTCCGGCCGCCGCCGCGCTGTACGAGAACCAGCACTACGACATGGCCGGCCTCTGCCGATCACCGCTGGAAGCCTCGCTCAACAGCGAATTGACAGCGCGCGCAGCGATCAACAAGGCCCGCGCCGACTGAACAAACGCCTGCGGACAGGCTGGCGGCGCTTGGGCTGGTCGCAGCGCAGGTTGCGGTAGCGGTCGCGGAAGTACAGCCGGCCGTCAGCTCCGGCACACGCTGTGGCGTCGCTCACCGGCTCGCCGGGCACCACCCGTGCCCGGTACAGCCGGGTCAGCATGGGGTAGCAGCCGCGGTAGAACACCCGCCGCGGCCGGCACGCCGCCGGGCGGTCTGCAACGCTGCAAGGGGTTCTAAGTTCATTGCAGATCATCCCAGGGCATGCCGATTGGACAATGCCGCATGACCGACCGCACCCCGCCGCCCGCCCCCGCTGCCCCCGCTACTGCTGTCGCAAGTCCCCCCGGGTCGGCCGCGTCAGCGGTGCCGGTGCTGGCCATCGCCGCACTGGCTCTGGCGGCGATGGCCAGCGGCATCTCGCTGCGCCTGGCCGACCCGCTGCTGCCGCGCCTGTCGCAAGAGTTCGGCATCTCGCTGGGCGAGGCCAGCCAGGTCATCACCGCCTTTGCGGTGGCCTACGGCCTGGCGCAACTGGGCTTCGGCCCGCTGGGCGACCGTTTTGGCAAGTACCGGGTCATCGCCTGGGCTTGCGCGGCGTCGGCCATCACCTCGCTGGCCTGCGCGCTGGCGCCCGGCCACCACGCCCTGCTGGCGGCGCGCCTGGCCGCCGGCGCCAGCGCCGCCGCAGTGATCCCGCTGGCGATGGCCTGGATCGGCGACGTGGTGCCTTACGAGCGCCGCCAGCCGGTACTGGCGCGCTTTCTCATTGGCCAGATCGCCGGTTTTGCCATCGGCGTGTGGATCGGCGGCATCACCGCTGAGCACTGGCCTTGGCGCACGCCGTTTTTCGGTGTGGCCGCGTTTTTTGCGGTGGTGGCCGTGGTGCTGCAGGTGGTGCGCCGGCGCCTGCCCGCAGCGGCCGTGCAGCCGCTGCGGCCGGTGCGCCCGCCCGGCGGCGCGTTGGTCACGATGGCGCGCGAGTTTCGCGCAGTGGCCGCCAAACCCTGGGCGCGGGTGGTGCTGGTCACGGTGTTTTTCGAAGGTGCGGCGGTGTACGGGCCGTTCGCGTTTGTCGCCTCGCACCTGCACCTGCGGCTGGGCCTGCCGCTGTCGACCGTGGGCGCGATGGTGATGGGCTTCGCGCTCGGCGGCCTGGCCTTCGCGCTGAACGCCCGCCTGCTGGTGCAGCGGCTGGGCGAGGTGGTGCTGGTGAGCACCGGCGCGGCCTTCATGGCGGTGGCCTTCGTCACCATCGCGCTGGCGCCCAACGCGGGCTGGGCGGTGGCCGCCTGCCTGCTGATGGGCCTGGGCTTCTACATGCTGCACAACACGCTGCAGACCCACGCCACGCAGATGGCGCCCGAGCGCCGCGGCACCGCCGTGGCGGCGTTTGCCTCGTGCTTCTTTCTGGGCCAGTCGGCCGGCGTCGGCATCGCCGGGCTGGTGGTGGGCCGCAGCGGCACTGGCTGGGTGATGGCCGCCGGCGCGGCGGCGCTGCTGGTGGTGGCCTGGGGCTTCAACCGGCAGCGCGGGCGGGTGTTGCGGGGCAGTTTCAGCGTGGCGACCTGAAAGCCGGCAGGGGCGCCCGCAGCCGCCAGGTCTGCCGCCGGGTCGGCTGCCGGGTCGGCTGCCGGGTCGGCTGCCAGGCCTGCCCCAACCGGCGATCAATCGCCGGGCCCAGAATCGCGTCATGAACCGCCCGCCCACCCCACAGCCCCTGGTCGACCTGCCCCCCGCCGCGCGGCCCGGTGATCCGCTGTCCGCCATCGACACCCCGGCGCTGCTGCTGGACCTGGCCGCCTTCGAACGCAACCTCGACCGCCTGCAGGCCTGCGCCCATGCCGCCGGCGTGGCGCTGCGCCCGCATGCCAAGGCGCACAAGTGCCCGGCCATCGCGTTGGCGCAGCTGCAGCGCGGGGCGGTCGGTATCTGCTGCCAGAAAGTCAGCGAAGCGCTGCCCTTCCTGCAGGCCGGCATCACCGACATCCACATCAGCAACCAGATCGTCGGGCCGGCCAAGGCCGGCCTGCTGGCACAGCTGGCGCTGCACGGCCGCTTCAGCGTCTGCATCGACCACACAGCCCAAGTGGCGGCACTGGCCCAGGCCACCGCCAGTGCAGGCAGCCGGCTGGACGTGTTCGTCGAGATCAACATCGGCCAAGACCGCTGCGGCGTGGCCGATGCAGCGGCCGTGCTGCGCCTGCTGGACGATCTGGCGCCGCACCGCCAGCTGGTCTTCAAGGGCCTGCAGGCCTACCACGGTGGTGTGCAGCATGTGCGCGGTCACACCCAGCGCCGCGACGCCGCCCAGCGTGCGGCGGCCCGCACGGCGGCCATCGTCGCGGCGCTGGCGAAGGCCGGCGTGGCCTGCGCCACCGTGACGGGCGGCGGCAGCGGCAGTGTCGAGTTCGACCTGGCCAGCGGCATCTACACCGAAGTGCAGCCGGGCTCGTATGTCTTCATGGACGGCGACTACGGCCGCAACGAGTACGGCGACGCCTTGCGCTTCGAGCAAAGCCTGTTCATCGCCAGCGCGGTGATGAGCGTGGGCAGCGGCGACCGCATCGTGCTGGACGCCGGGCTGAAGTTGATCGCCGTCGATTCCGGCCTGCCGGGCATCTGGCAGCACGGCGCGCCCAGCCCCACGCTGGTGTACGCCGCCGCCAACGACGAGCACGGCATCGTGCACGCCCGCGCGCCGAGCGATGCCCAGGCTGCCGATGTCCAGCCCGCTCTGGGCAGCCAGCTGCTGCTGGTGCCGGGGCATTGCGACCCGACGCTGAACTTGCATGACCAGCTGATCGAAGTGCGCGACGGCCGGGTTGAAGGTGTGTGGCCGATCGCGGCGCGGGGCTTGAGCCGCTGACCGGCCGGGCCGCCGCGGCTGCGGGCGGCCCTTCAATGGCTGCGCAAGGCCACCACGGTCAGAAGCGCAAGCCGCTGTGGATGTAGCCGACATAGGCCGGCGAGACTTCCATGCGCCCGAGCAGCGCGCCCACCTCGGCGGCCAGGTGGTGGCTGTCCATCAAGGCCTCCAGCATCTCGACTTCGGCGGCGCCGTGTTTGGCGCAGAGCACGGTCAACACCGCGACCTTGGCGGCGACGAACGCAAAGTCGTGCCGCGCGCCTTGCTCGTGGTCGAAGCCGTGTTGTCGCAGCTCGCGCGCCATCGCATCGGCATGGGGGTTGGTTCGCATCGGTTTCTCCGCTGAAGGGCGTGCCAGCACGCGCCGGCACCTGAAAGGCATCGACATCAGGTTGATGCCGCGCTTGACGGCCGGTTGTGCCGTCAGTGATGCAGTTTTCGGACGGCGGGCGGGGTTTCTGAAATGGGAGATGGGTGGGGAATGGGGGGTGGATCGCGGTGTGGGGAATGAAAACCTGGGGCTGGTCGCAGAGCCTGGTGTCGCGTGCTGCCGCGACACCACCTGGTAGGCTGCGCAACGCCGGCGTCCACGGACCAGATCGGGCGCCAGCGACCCAGGGATGAACAAGAACTCCGCGTACTACCAACAGAACGCACTCCGCTTCTTCGAAGCGACCGTCGCTGTCGACATGTCGCCGCTGCACGAAGCGTTCCTCTCCAAGTCGCCAGCCAAGGCATCCATCCTGGATGCCGGCTGCGGGTCTGGTCGTGATGCGAAGGCGTTTGCAGACCGGGGTCACGATGTCTGCGCGTTTGATGCGTGCGGGGATCTGGCCAAACTGGCCAGCGAGTATTGCGGCTTCGATGTCGTGGCGCGAACGTTCGCCGACATCATGGAAACAGCGGCCTATGACGGCATCTGGTGTTGCGCCAGCCTGCTCCATGTCCCACCCGCCGAGATGGTTTCGACCCTCCAAGCGATTTGGCGAGCACTGCGTACGGGTGGATGCCTCTACATGAGCTTCAAGCTCGGCACCGGTGAGCACGCCGACGGTGGCCGCCACTTCACCGACGCGGACGACCTCACCATGAGGGCTTGGCTCGACGCCCTGCCGCGTGTCGCTTCGATCGAGACCTGGATCACCGAAGACCAGCGGCCAGATCGTTCCGACCGGTGGATCAACGTCTTGGTGGTGCGCTCACCGGAGACCGACCGTAAACTGGTCACTGGCGGCGACGATCCGTTCCTGCCGCACCTGTCGCAAGCGATGTCCCGCGCGACCGAAATCGACATTGCCGTCGCGTTCATCAAGACCACCGGCATACGGTTGCTGATGCCCGAGCTGCTGGCAGCCCTGGCGCCACCCAGCCAATCCGGCGGTCCCAGTCGCCGCGTTCGCGTGCTCACCAGTGACTACCTGGACGTGACGGATCCAGAAGCGCTGCGCCTGCTCCTGCTGATCCAGGACCACGGGGGCGAGGTCCGGGTCTACGCGACGCAGGGCTCCAGTTTTCACCTCAAGGCCTACGTTTTCGCGAAGTCGTTCGGCGACGAACTGATCGAAGGCACGGCCTTCATAGGCTCCAGCAACATCAGCCGGCAGGCGCTGCAGGACGGCCTGGAGTGGAACTACCGGGTTGCCTACCCCGGCGACTCGGGCTTCCTGGAGGCCCGGCAACGCTTCGGCGAACTGTTCGTGCACCCGCGCACTGTCGCGCTGAGCGACCGCTGGATCGAGAGCTACGAGCTTCGCCGTGTGCCGCCGCCCCGAGCAATCGCCCCGGGTAGCCAGGAGCAAGAACAGCCGCCGGAGCCCACATCCGTTCAAGTGGAAGCCCTCGACGCGCTGGCCGACACCCGGGACGCGGGATTCCGTCGCGGACTCGTGGTACTTGCCACCGGCCTGGGCAAGACATGGCTCGCGGCTTTCGATGCGACGCGCATGGGCGCTCGCCGGGTGCTCTTCGTCGCCCATCGCGAAGAGATCCTGAGCCAGGCGGCACAGACCTTCATCCGCATCCGGCCCAAGGCGCGTGTCAGCCTCTACAGGGGGCACAGCCATGACACCGAAGTCGACGTGCTCTGCGCATCCGTGCAAACGCTGGCGCGCGCGGCCCACTTGGAGCGCTTCGCTCCCCAGCATTTCGACTACGTCGTGATCGACGAGTTTCACCATGCAGCTGCCGCGACCTACCGAAGACTACTAGGGCATTTCGCGCCAGCGTTCCTGCTGGGGCTCACCGCCACCCCGGACCGCACCGACCAGTCGGACATCCTGTCCCTGTGCGATGACAACTTGGTGTTCACCCGCAATCTCTTCGAGGGCATCCAGTCGAAGTTGTTGGCGCCGTTCCACTACTACGGCATCTTTGACGAGTCGGTCGAGTACCGCGAGGTGCCCTGGCGCAACGGGCGTTTCGACCCCGAGCAACTGTCGAACAAGCTGGCGACTCTGGCACGGGCGCGGCACGCCATCAAGGAGTGGCGCACCAGGGCCCAGAAGCGGACCCTGGCATTTTGCGTCTCGGTGAGCCACGCCGAGTACATGGCGGCGCAATTCGAAAAGGCCGGCATCACCTCGGCCGCGGTGTATTCGGGATCGGCAGTCGGCCGCAGCGAGGCACTGGAGCACTTGCGCGATGGCCGCCTGAGTGTCATTTTCTCTATCGACCTGTTCAACGAAGGTGTCGACCTGCCCAGCATCGACACGGTGATGATGTTGCGGCCCACCGAGTCGAAGATCCTGTTTCTGCAGCAGCTTGGCCGCGGCCTGCGTCGCGCCGAAGTGAAGCAGCATCTGATCGTGTTGGACTTCATCGGCAACCACCAGGGCTTTCTACAGAAGCCCCAGGCGCTGTTCGGCGTGGGATCCAACTACAAGGCCCTCGCTGCCTTCGCACGAAAGGCCGAGTTGGGGCTGCTCGAGCTTCCGGACGGGTGCTACGTCAACTACGACTTGAAGATCATCGACTTTCTGAAGTCGCTGGACAGCGCAGGCACCCAGAAGGACTACGAAGCCCTGCGTTCCAGCCTCGGGCGCCGGCCGACCTTGGCAGAGTTCTATCGATCGGGTGCGAGTGTGCAGGCCATGCGGCAGCAGCACGGCAGTTGGTTCGCGCTGGTCAAGGCCATGGCCGATCTGGACGATGGTGAGGATCGCAACCTGAGCGCCGTCGCTGAGCTTCTGAAGGAGGTCGAAGTCGCGTCGATGACGAAGAGCTTCAAGATGATTCTGCTGGAGGCGCTGCTCGAACTGGACGGACTTGCCGCGGCGCCGACGGTTGCCGATTTGTCGGAACGATCCTGGCAAATCATCCACCGCAGGCAGAGTCTGCTGGCCGATCTCCCAGAGCACATCAACCAGTTGCCCGACGGACGTGCCGAGAGGTGGCAGCGGTACTGGCTCGACAACCCGATCAACGCTTGGGTCGGTGGCAATCGAACTGACCAAGCCGCAGCGCTGTTCCACGTTGCAAACGGCCACTTCCACTTCACGACGGCGCCGTCGGAAGGAGACCAGGAATCTTTGAAGGAGATGCTTCAGGAGCTGGTCGACTACCGTCTGGCGGCGTATGAAGTTCGCCGCCCGGCGACCACAACGTCTTCGAACGTCATCCCGTTCACGCCGAAGCCCAAATCCGAACGGGAACTGCCGTACTTCCCCAACCTCAGGATCGCTTGCGGCCATTTCCGGGCGGGACGCACCGACGCCGAGGAGCACCGCGCACTGCCGGTCAGCTACGGACAACTCGACCCTACACGCCACTTCATCGCGCGGGCATCCGGCAGCTCGATGGACGGGGGAAAGAACCCCATCCGGAACGGCGACTACCTCTTGCTCGAACTCGTCAGCCCTACCAACGCAGGCTCGATCACCGGCACGGTGATGGCCATCGAGCGTCAGGACGAGTCGGGTGGCGACAACCAGTACCTGCTGCGCGTCGTCACCAAGGGGCGGGACGGCCGGTACATCCTCAAGGCCAACAACCCCGACTACGAGGACTTGCCAGCTACCGACGACATGCGCACCCTCGCGCGCCTCAGGGCCGTCGTCGACCCGCTCGACCTGAGCGTAGGCCAGTCATTCCTGCGGGAAGACATCCCGGCGCTGTTTGGCGAGTCCTTCAACCCGGGCAGCTGGAACGTCGGCCATGTTGTGCTGAATGAAAAGAAGGTGCATGTGCTGCTGGTGACCTTGAACAAACAAGGCAAGGCGCAAGAACATCGGTATCACGATCACTGGATTGACCAGCAGACTTTCCACTGACAGAGCCAAAACGCGACGACGCCAGCGAACAAGCGGGGGCAGGAGATCATCCGCCACGACGCCATGGGCATCGCCATCCACCTGTTCGTACGCGACGCGAAGCTGGAAGGCGGCAAGGGCGCGCCGTTTGTGTACCAGGGCAAGGCAAGCTACCAATCCCACACCGGCGCCAACCCGATGAACGTGACCTTCTCGGTCTAGTCGCGCTAGTTTCCCGCTACTCCCTGATGGCGTGGTGGCCAAAGGCCTCACCGATGGCCACGCAAATGGGGGCCGGGCTGGCAGCAAACTCGGGCCCTGTCGAGACGCATACGAGTCTCCCAGCAGCACCAGTGCAGCACTTCCGCAGACACCACCTCGTGGTGTAGAGTCCTGCTTAACGTAAACCTTAACGAATATATTATCGTGGCTCTTCGCGCATCAGACATTGTTCCCATCAGCGAAGCCCGAGCTCGTCTGACCGAACTGGCCGAGGATGTCGTCGGCTCGGGCGCCGAGAAAGTGCTGACCAAGAACGGGGCCAGCTACGTGGCGCTCATCGACGCACGCCGGCTCGATTACTACCATGCGCTCGAAGCCGAGCATGCCAAGCTCGTGCTCGCCGACGATGCCATCACGGGGCTCAAGCAAGCGCTGGCCGGGGAGTTCGTCTCCGACGACGAACTCGATGAGGCGCTCGGCGTCACGCCTGTTCGGTGAGCATTCCGGTCAATGCCAAGGTCAGGGCGGCATCGAACTTCCTGGCCTGCTTGCATGCCGCTCGGGTTGTCATGACCGAGCAAGATGCGGCTTCGGCGCCTGCGCGCTTTGAGAAGCTGCAGGCTGTGTTGGTCAAAGCTCGGGGTCTCCTGTCCTTCTCGCCCACCAGTGGTCGACGTGCCAGGTTCCTCGACGCCAAGACGGGCTGGGGCCAGTTCCAAGCGCAGCAAGCCATCCAGCTCGCACGCGCAATCGGGATGCCTGAGCTTCGAGAACTCGTGTTGGCTCGCCACGTCGTGCTCTATGCCCACTCCGAGCACGATGTGCTGCTGCTGTCCCTGCGTCATGAACGGTAGCTGGGGTACCGTTTGCCTGGACAGTTGACGCCGCCCAGTGCTGCCGTTCTTTGGCGCAAGCGGCAGTGCGGTCGCCGACAGGTATCCAGGTTCTGCTGACGTTGCAGCAATCAGGCGGTACTTGCATCGCATTAGCGATACAATTTGGTGATGAAGACCGCCACCCTCCCGTCCGTTCGCGTAGAGCCTGATTTTCGCGCCGAGGTCGAGGCCGTGCTGGCGGATGGCGAGACCCTGTCCGAGTTTGTCGAAGCGTCTGTTCGTGCGGGCGTCGAACGGCGCCGTGTCCAGGGAGAGTTCGTCTCGCGCGGTTTGCGCTCGCGTGACGAAGCGCGGCGAACTGGCGACTACATCGATGCCGACGTCGTGCTTGATGGCCTTCAGCGCAAGCTCGACGCCGCGCGCGTCCGCCTGGCGACGAAGGGCAAGTGACATTCAAGGTCCGGCTGACGCGAGACGCCGAGGCGGATCTCGACCGGCTGTTCGACTTCCTCGTCGAACGAGAGTTGGCCCGCGGCGGCGGCGACCTGGATCTGCCAGAGCAGGCTATGACAGCATTGCGTGCAGGCATCGGCACGCTGAAGTCGTCGCCTTTCACCTGCCGCAAGGCGGGCAACAGTCCCTTCCTCAGAGAATTGATCATTCCATTCGGACGATCGGGCTACGTCGCGCTGTTCGAGATCGAAGACGAGTCGACCGTTGCCGTCATCGCCATGCGCCACCAGCTCGAAGACGACTACCACTGAGCTATGGGGCAGTCAGCGCGGATCGGGCACGAGCCCAGGCTTGGCCAGTCACAACAACTAGCGCCCGCCAGTCACAGCACTGTGGCGCGAGTCGCCACTCATTCGGCGCCCTACGCGACCTATCCGACTAAACGTCAATATTCGCCGCCCGCAACGCATTGCTCTCGATGAAGTTGCGCCGCGGCTCGACCTCATCGCCCATCAACATCGTGAACACCCGGTCGGCCTCGATCGCGTCGTCGATCTGCACCCGCAGCAGCCGGCGCACGGTCGGGTCCATCGTCGTTTCCCACAACTGCATCGGGTTCATTTCGCCCAGGCCCTTGTAGCGCTGGCGGCCTACGGCGTTTTCGGCTTGGCCGATCAACCAGGCCATCGCGGCGCGGAAGTCGACCACCTTCATCTCCTTGGTGCGCTCGCCCTCGCCGCGGCGCACCACGGCGCCATCGCCGAGCAAGCCCTTGAAGGTCTGGCCGGCCTGGCTCAGCGCGGCGTAGTCGGCGCCGTGCACGAAATCCTGCGTGATCACGCTGCTCTTGATGTTGCCGTGCAGCCGGCGGCTGATGCGCAGCAAGTGCTTGTCGGTGCGGGCGTCGAACTGCGCCTCCACGGAGGCATCGTGCAGCCCCGCCTGCAGCGCGATGGCACTGGCTTCGGCGGCCGCGGTGCTGTCCAAGTCCAAGGTCAGGCCGTTGGTGATGGCGCGCAAGCCGTCCAGGTCCATCCAGTTACCGAGCCGGCTCATCACGTGGGTCGCCAGCACGTACTTGGCGGCCAGGTCTTGCAGCACCTCGCCTTGCAGCGGCGCCCGGGTGCCGGCGGCGGCCGACGCGCCTTCGAGGCCGGCCACGCCGTCGGGCAGCACCACCGCACCTTCCAGCGCCACCTTTAGCAAGAAGTTGTCCAGCTCGGGGCCGTCTTTCAGGTACTGCTCGTGTTTGCCGACCTTCACCTTGTACAACGGCGGCTGGGCGATGTAGATGTGGCCGCGCTCCACCAGCACCGGCATCTGCCGGTAGAAGAAGGTCAGCAGCAAGGTGCGGATGTGCGCGCCGTCCACGTCGGCGTCGGTCATGATAATGATGCGGTGGTAACGCAGCTTGGCGACGTTGAAGTCGTCGCTGCCCGGTGTGCCACCGATACCGCCGGCCTTGCCGATGCCGGTGCCGAGCGCGGTGATGAGCGTCAAGATTTCATTGCTGGTGAGCAGCTTCTCGTAGCGGGCTTTCTCGACGTTCAGAATCTTGCCGCGCAGGGGCAGGATGGCCTGGAATTTCCGGTCGCGGCCTTGCTTGGCGGAGCCGCCGGCGGAGTCGCCCTCAACCAGGTAGATCTCGCACAGGGCGGGGTCTTTTTCCTGGCAGTCGGCCAGCTTGCCGGGCAGGCCCATGCCGTCAAGCACGCCCTTGCGGCGCGTCATGTCGCGCGCCTTGCGGGCGGCTTCGCGGGCTCTGGCCGCTTCGATGATTTTGCCGACGATGATTTTGGCGTCGTTCGGGCGCTCCTGCAAATAGTCGTTGAGCAGCCGGCTCACAATGTCTTCGACCGGGCCGCGCACTTCGCTGGACACAAGCTTGTCCTTGGTCTGGCTGGAAAACTTCGGTTCGGGCACTTTCACGCTCAGCACGCAGCAAAGACCTTCCCGCATGTCGTCACCAGTCACTTCCACCTTGGCTTTTTTGGCCAGTTCGCTGTCGTCAATATATTTGTTGATGACACGCGTCATGGCGGCGCGCAGGCCGGTCAGGTGGGTGCCGCCGTCACGCTGGGGAATGTTGTTGGTGAAGCACAGCACCTGCTCGCTGTAGCCGCTATTCCACTGCATCGCCACTTCGACGCCAATGTTGGTTCCCTGGTCGCTCTGGCGGTCACCCATGGCAGCAAACACATTGGGGTGCAAGACGGTTTTGCCTTTGTTGATGAACTCGACAAAACCCTTGACACCGTTGGCGCCGGCAAAATCGTCTTCCTTGCCCGAGCGTTCGTCTTTCAGGCGAATCCGCACGCCGTTGTTCAAAAAGCTCAGTTCGCGCAGACGCTTGCTCAAAATCTCATAATGAAAATCGTTGTTTTCCTTGAAGATGTCGGTGTCTGGCAAGAAGTGGACTTCAGTGCCGCGCTTGTCGGTGTTGTCCAACAACTTCATTGGCGAAACCAATACATCCCCGTTAACGCCGTTCAGCGTTTCGATAATGCGGTTCTGCACAAAGCCCCTGGAGAACTCCATGACGTGTACCTTGCCATCACGCCGAATCGTCAGGCGCAGCATTTTTGACAATGCATTCACGCAACTCACACCAACGCCGTGCAGGCCGCCTGAGACTTTGTAGCTGTTCTGGTTGAACTTGCCGCCGGCATGCAGTTCGGTCAGGGCAATTTCAGCGGCCGAGCGTTTGGGCTCGTGCTTGTCGTCCATCTTGATGCCGGTCGGAATACCACGTCCGTTGTCGACCACGCTGACCGAGTTGTCGGTGTGAATCGTCACGAGAATGTCGTCACAATGCCCCGCCAGCGACTCGTCGATCGAGTTGTCGACCACCTCGAACACCAGGTGGTGCAGCCCGGTGCCGTCCGAGGTGTCGCCGATGTACATGCCGGGCCGCTTGCGAACCGCTTCCAGGCCTTCCAGGATCTGGATCGAGCCTTCGCCGTACGCTTCCGAAGCACCCGCCTGGTTGGTGTCGATTTTGGGCTGGAAATTGGAGCTTTCCTCGCCCGCCGCGCCGCCGGTGACATTCACCTGGTCGGCTTCGTTCGGTTTGTTTTCTTCAGTCATGGCCAGCAGTTCCCACTTTTCTTCAATCTCTTGAATGACCAAACCCGCGGGGTTTCGCGGGTCTGTGTTTTGCTTGAGGCGCTTTGCGCTTCATCGGGTCTTAAATCCGCATCGGCATCACCACGTACTTAAAGGCGGCGTTGTCGGGAATGGTAAGCAGCGCGGAGCTGTTGGAGTCGGCCAGCTCGA
>JAYVDE010000078.1:0-2734 GCA_043749575.1 Burkholderiaceae bacterium
CGGGCCTGCGCGCGCTCTTCGATCGTGTCGTCGTCAGCGCCGTGGAAGTAGCCGCGCAGCAGGTGATAACGCGCATCGCGGGCGTCGCGGGTCAGGCGAATCACCCGCGCCATCGGCACGCCGACCAGCGCCAGCGCATGCGCGGCCAGCATCAGCGAGCCTTCGATCGCCTCGGGCACCACCTCGGTGGCGCCGGCGTCGCGTAGCTTTTCGAGGTCGGTGTCGTCGAGGGTGCGCACGATCACCGGCACCTTGGGCGCGTGCGAGCGCACCAGCTGCAGGATCTTCAGCGCCGAGGGCGTGTTGTGGTAACTCACCACCACCGCGCTGGCCCGGCTCAGGCCGGCGGCCATCAGGCTGGGCAGCCGCGCCGCATCACCGAAGACCACGCTCTGGCCCGCTGCGGCGGCTTGGCGCACCCGGTCGGGGTCGAGGTCGAGCGCCATGTAGGGGATGCGTTCCTTGTCGAGCAGCCCGGCCAGGTTCTGCCCGCTGCGGCCGTAGCCGGCGATGATCACGTGAGCCTCGGTCTTGATCGACTTCTTGGCGATGCTGGTCAGCTGCACCGATTGCATCAGCCATTCGCTGGCTGACAGCTTCATCACCACCCAGTCGGACTTCATCACGATGAACGGCGTGGCCAGCATCGACAACACCATGCAGGCCAGCACCGGGCTGACCCACTGCGGGCTGACCAGGCCGCGGTCAGCGCCCAGCGTCAGCAGCACGAAACCGAACTCACCGGCCTGCGCCAGGTACAGGCCGGTGCGCATCGCCACCCCCGGCGTGGCGCGAAAGGCCCAGGCCAGCCCGGCCACCAGCGCGGCCTTGGTCAGCACCGGCAGCACCGTCAGCAACAGCACCAGAACCCATTGGTCGAGCACCGGCCGCCAATCCAGCTTCATGCCGATGGTGATGAAAAACAAGCCCAGCAGCACGTCGTGGAAGGGCCGGATGTCGGTCTCCACCTGGTGCTTGAACTCGGTCTCGGCCACCAACATGCCGGCGACGAAGGCGCCCAGCGCCAGTGACAAGCCGGCGTGTTCGGTCAGCCAGGCCAGGCCCAGCGTGATCAGCAACAGGTTCAGCACGAACAGCTCTTCGCTTTTGCGCCGTGCCACCAGCGTCAGCCACCAGCGCATCAGCCGCTGGCCACCGACCAGCAGCAGTGCCAGCAGGGCGCCGGCCTTGAGCAGCGCCAGGGCCATCACGCGGGCCAGATCCTCGGCACTGGCGCCCAGCGCGGGGATCAACACCAGCAGCGGCACCACGGCCAAATCCTGAAACAGCAGCACCCCCATGACGCGGCGGCCGTGCGCGCTGTCCAGCTCAAGCCGCTCGGTCATCAGCTTGACGACGATGGCGGTGGACGACATCGCAAACGCCGAACCCAGCACCACCGCGCCCTGCCAGCCCAGGCCCCATTGCACCCCCACCCAGCCCGCGGCGATGGCCAGCAGCAAGTTGCCGGCCATCGCCCCCAGCACGGTCAGCACCACCTGCGACAGGCCCAGCCCGAACACCAGCGTGCGCATGCTGCGCAGCTTGGGCAGGTTGAATTCCAGCCCGATCACGAACATCAGGAACACGACGCCGAACTCGGCCAGGTACTTGACGCCTGCGGTGTCGCCGGCCAGCGCCAGCGCGTTGGGGCCGATCAACACACCCACCACCAAGTAGCCCAGCATCGGTGGCAGGCGCAGCAGGCGGCAGCCCACCACGCCCAGCACGGCGGCCACGAGGTACAGCAAGACGAGTTCCAGGGTGGTGGCCATGCCGTGCGCAGGGGCGGGCGCCGGGATGGCGGCGCCTAGAATCCGAAGAGTCCCTTGATGCTAAGCGAGCGCCGTGCGCCCCACCGGCCGACCCACCGTGACCCGTTCCAGCCCCACCCCCACCCACCCTGGGTCCGGCTTCGATGCGGGCCGCGCGCTGCAGCTGGCCCGGCAAACTTTTGAGATCGAGGCCCAGGCCCTGCTCGGCCTGACCGCGCGCCAAGGCAGTGGTTTTGCCGGCACGGTGGCCGCGATGTTGGACTGCCGCGGCCGGGTGATCGTGATGGGTATGGGCAAGAGCGGCCATGTCGGCCGCAAGATCGCCGCCACGCTGGCGTCCACCGGCACGCCGGCGTTTTTTGTCCACCCGGGGGAGGCCAGCCACGGTGACCTGGGCATGGTGCAGCCCGGCGACGTGGTGCTGGCGATCAGCAACAGCGGCGAAAGCGACGAGCTGATGGCCATCGTGCCGGCGCTGCGGCGCCTGGGCGTCACGCTGGTGGTGATGACCGGCAAGCCCGACTCCACGTTGGCCCGCCACGCCGACCAGGTGCTCAGCAGCGCGGTCGACCAGGAAGCCTGCCCGCTGAACCTGGCGCCCACCGCCAGCACCACCGCGCAGATGGCGCTGGGCGACGCACTGGCCGTGGTGCTGCTCGACGCCCGGGGCTTCAAGCCCGCAGACTTTGCCCGCTCGCACCCCGGCGGCGCGCTGGGCCGCAAGCTGCTGGTACACGTGGCCGAGCTGATGCTGCGCGGCGACGCGCTGCCGCTGGTGGGCGCTGACACCCCGTTCATCGACCTGATGCGCACCATGTCGGCCAAGGGCGGTGGCTTAGCGCTGGTGGTCGATCACCCGCACCAACCCGGCCCGCGTCTGCTGGGCATCTTCACCGACGGCGATCTGCGCCGCCAGGTCGAGCGCGGCACTGATTTGCGCACCATGACCGCCGGGGCGG
>JAYVDE010000079.1:0-7598 GCA_043749575.1 Burkholderiaceae bacterium
ATAACGGTGGCCCAGGCCCATGCGGTAGACGCTCTTGGCGCGGCCGACGTTGCTCGACCCATAGCGGCCCAGCGGGATGGTCTCGTCGGTGGGCAGACCGCAAGGCATGCTGCCGACCCACAGCTGCTCATCGCCCGGCTGCTCGCCCATCGCGCGGTACACCGCCTGGTGGGTTTCGGTCAGCTGCTGCAGACAGTCGTCGACACCGGCATGCACACCGGTTATCAGCTCCAGCTGCGATTCGCTGTAGTCGGTGGTGATGTGCGGGTGGGTCAGCGCCGAGCCCAGCGCGGCGGGGTGCGGCGTCAGCGCCAGGCCGCCGCCGCCGGGCAGCGCGCGCAGGCTTTCCTTCTCGATGCCGCGGCGAATGGCCTTCAACCGCGCCAGCGGCAGGGCACGCAATCGGTCGTGCAGTGCGGTCACCGGCGTCTCCTCTATTTTTGCTCCGGCGCACACCGTAACAGAGCCCGGCAACCGTTGCCGACCTGGGGGTTGCTGCTGCCTGTGTTAGCCCTATCATCAAGTCGACTTTCCACCAGCCAGCCCGCGGGGAACCCCATGCCTGAAGTCAATCCGCTCGATGGCCTGCAACTCGACGAGCTGCAAGTGGTGTCCGACCTGCACTTGGGCGGCCTCACCGGCTTCCAGATCTTCGCCTCGGGCGCCGAGCTGGCTTGGTTGGCCGACAGCGTGCGCTTGTCACCGGCCAAAGGCCTGGCCGCACTGCTGGTCAATGGCGATTTCATCGACTTCCTGGCCGAAGAGCCGGCCCGCGCCTTCGACCCCGACGGCGCCGCCGCCAAGCTCAGCCGGGTGATGGCTGACGCCGCCTTCAAGCCGGCCTTCGACGCGATGGCCCGGCTGCTGGCCACGCCCAACCGGCTGCTGATCGTCAACCTGGGCAACCACGACCTGGAGCTGGCCCTGCCCTGGGTGCGCAGCCGGCTGGTGGCCGCGCTGTGCGGTCAAGACACCGCCGCCCGCGCCCGCCTGCAGCTGGTGACCGACGGCACCGGCGTGCTGGTCACGGTGGGCCGGGCCCGTGTGCTGTGCCAGCATGGCAACGAAATCGACGCCTGGAACGTCACCGACCATGAGCGCCTGCGACGCATCGCCCGCGACGGCCAATACGGCAAGCCCGCCGAGCCCTGGTCGCCCAATGCCGGCTCGCAGCTGGTGGTCGAGGTGATGAACCAGGTCAAGGCCAGCTACCCCTTTGTCGACCTGCTCAAGCCCGAGACCCAGGCGGTGGTGCCGATCCTGTCGGCGCTGAACCCGGCGCTGCTCAAGCGCATGCAAGAGCTGGGCGCGGTGGCCGCCCGCACCGCCACCGACCTGGTGCGCATGCGCACCGGCTTTCTCGGTGCCGATGACGAAGGCGGCGCGCTTGTCGTGGCCGGTGAGCAGCCACCGGTCTGGCGCGGCCCGGCGCCCGGCGCCAGCGCCCAGCTGCTGATGGACCAGGCCGAGCAGGCCTTCCAGGCCGGCACCACGCCGATCAGCCTGGTGCGCGCCAGCCAGGCCGAGCAGTTGGGCCTGTGGCAGGCGGCCTGGGACTGGATGCGTGGCCAGCCGCGCCACGAGGTGCTGCGCGAGGCGCTCGAATTTCTCGACCAGGACCGCAGCTTCGACCCCAGCGCGCCCGACGACACCTTCCGCCAGTTCGACAGCCGGGTCGCGCCCGAGATCGATCTGCTGCTGACCGGCCACACCCATCTGGCCCGCTCACTGCAGCGCACCCGCGGCGACGGCCACTACTTCAACAGTGGCACCTGGGCCCGGCTGATGCGGGTGGCGCCCGAGGTGCGGCGCGACAAAGAGCGCTTCAAACAGCTTTTTGAACTGCTGGGCAGGGCCCGCATGGCCGACTTAGACAGCCAGCCCGGCCTGGTGATGCGGCCCAACACCGTGGTCGCCATCTGGGCCGACGCCCAGGGCGCCACCCAGGCCGAACTGCGGCAGGTGCAGGCGGATGCCAAAGGCAAGGCTGGTTTCAGCGCACTGCCGGTGGCCGGCACACGCTTCACCCGTGCCTGAGCGCGGGAACGCCCGACCGTCCGAAGCGCCCGAAACGTCCGAAACGTCCGAAACGTCCAAAACGTCCGACCGCCCGACTACCCGCACGTCCAGGCACCTGAGAGGAACCCCATGCGCACCCTGACCCTAGAACTGCTGCGCCACGGCCCGGCGCACAACCAGTTGTTGTCGCCGCTGACACCGTACCTGGCGCTGTGCGAGAACCATCCCGCCGTCACGCTGCAGCTGCCAATGGAGCACAACCAGTTGCTGCACCGGCTGGGCGCGCTGAGTTACCGGCTGGGCGAGGCCTCGCGCGGCTTCCAGCTGCACGACACCGCCAAGTTGCTGGCCGACCTGCTGGGCAGCATCCCCGGGCTGACCGCCGACATGAACCGCCAAGGCGGCATGTCAGGCAGCGCGGCGGCGACCAAAGCGGGCGCTGGTGACGGCCCGCAGCCGGCCACCGCCGACGCCATCACCCACTTGCGGCTGGTGCTGTCGGCCAGCGAGCTGGCGCTGCTGCCCTTTGAGCTGACCTTGTCGCCGCCGGGCTTTCCGGGCGAAGGCCAGCCGCTGCTGCTGCAGTCGCTGAGCCCGGTCTGCATCACCCGCGAAACCCGGCGGGTGCCCGAGTCTCAGCTGGTCTGGCCCGACGAAACCCGGGTGCTGTTCGTGGTGGCGTCGCCCGCGGGCCACGAGCCGGTGCCGGCGCTGGCCCATTTGCTGGCGCTGCGCCAGCGCATCGAACCCTGGGTCGGCCGCGCCGGCCAAATCGGCCAGCACCTCACCGTGCTCAGCCACGCCAGCCTCGAAGACATCGAGGCCGCCTGCGCCGCCACACCCTTCACCCACGTGCACATCCTGGCCCACGGCAGCGAATACCGCGACGGCTACGACACCCGCTTCGGCCTGGTGCTGCACCGCGCCGGTGAGCCCGACGGCGCGGCCGACCTGGTCAGCGGCGAACGCCTGGCCAGCGCGCTGCGCACGCCGTGCCGCAGCGCCGGTGCGGCCGCGGCGCGCTTGGGCGGGCCGGCCGTCGTCACGCTGGCCAGCTGCAACAGCGGCGCGGTCGGCAGCGTGGCCGGTGTCGGTGCCAGCATCGCCCATGCGCTGCACCAGGCCGGCATCCCGCTGGTCATCGCGTCGCAGTTCCCGCTGTCCTTCGGCGGCTCGGTGCGCATGGTCGAGGCGCTGTACGGCGGCCTGCTGTGGGGCGAAGACCCGCGCAGCCTGTTGGTCGAGTTGCGCCGCCAGTTGCATGCCCAGTTTCCCGACAGCCACGACTGGGCCAGCCTCACCGCCTACTCGTCGCTGCCGGCCGACTTCAACGCCCAGCTGGCGGTGGCGCAAATCCAGCGTGCGATGGCCAGCATCAACGTCGCGCTCGACCTGGCCGACGAGGTGGTGGCGCGGCTGCCGCGCGGCGCGCCGGTGGCCGCGCTGGCGGCGCTGGCGATCACCGCGGCGGCCAAGACCGGCCGCGCCCGCAAGCCGCCGCTGAAGGCAGTGGCACCGCCGCCGGGCGCCACGCCGGCCGTGCTGATGGACGCGCTGGACGCCGCGCTGGCCCGTGTGCGCGCCGCCAAGCAGCGCCTGCAAGACACCATGGCCCGCCACGATGCGCAACGCGCGCGCATCCTGGGCCTGCTGGCCAGCACCGAAAAACGCGAGGCCGCGCTGAGCCACGAGCGCAGCCTGCGCACGCCCAATCTGCAGCAGCAGGCCCAGCACGCCGCCGACATGTGGGCCTCGCTGGCCCGCTCGCGCGCCCTCTACTTCAGCTGTTATGCGCTGGAGCGAACGCCCTACTGGACCACCCAGTACCTGTCGCTGGGCGTGGTGCTGCGCGGTGGCGGCCAGCTGGGCAGCGATGCCGAAGCGCCCGGTCGCGACAGCGCTGCGCTGTGGAGCAGCGCCGAGGTGCAGGCCCTGCACGATGCCGCCAACGGCTCGCCGCAGGCCCGCAGCTGGGCGCTGGGCAACCTGATCGAGCTGTACCTGCTGGCCCCGGCCATCAGCGGGCTGGCGGCACGCAAGACACCTTGGGGCCAGCTGGCCGCGGCCCCGGCCCGGGTGCTGGTCGACAATTCTGCCGAGGGCGCATTCGAGGTGTTTTCCACCCGCCGCCAGGTCCAGCGCTACCGGGGCTGGTATGCCAACCTGGCGGCCAATGCCCTGCCCGAGGCGGTGCTGGCCGTGGCCGACGCGGTACTGGCGGTGCTGCCGGCCCAGGCACCGGCACCCTGGCACTACGGCACCGGCTGAGCGCGGCCCAGCAACCGCCACAGCGGCGGGCCACCGCCAACGCCGGCCCGGCGAACTGCCAGGACACACTGCCTGACCTACCACCACAGGACATGCCCATGGCCGACCCCCAGCAAGCCCTGGCAGCCCAGTTCGCCAACATCAAGCGCCGCGTCGGGCAGCTGCTGACCGAGCTGGCTGCGCATCCCGGTGTTTGAACTGCTGTTCGCCGATTCAGAGTTGTTGGCGCTGCGCTGGCAGGACGGCACGCTGGTGGTGACCTTCGCCGCCGCGCATGTGATGCCGCTGGACCCTCGGCTCGGTGACGGTGCTGGCCATGTGCGCCACCTGGCCCTGCACTTGGCCGAGGCCCGGCTGCGCGGCGACGCAAGGTCGGCATTCGGCCGCGTGGCAGACGGCCATTGGCAGCGCGATGGTCAGCGCGGTGAACCGCGCGGTGGCCAGCGCCGCCAGCGCACGATGACCGTGCCACAGACGACCCAGGCCGCCGTGCAGCTGTCTCTGGCGCTGGCCAACGGCACGCAGCTGGAGATAGAAGCTGCGGCCTTGCAAGCCGTCTTCAGCGGCGAGCCCGGCTTTCGCGAATCGATGGCCTGCTAGAACGGCGAGCCAGGTCGATCACACGCTGGTCAACGCCGGTGGGCGCGACCCTGCTCATCGGGCCTAGTCAGCTGGGGCTGAAAACGGGTGCGAATGGTGAGGGCATGTAAGCGCCAGCCCACTGCCGTCATCGGATACCGCCTTGAAAGCGTTGGATGACTGCCTGGCGGATACGACGGCCTCGCTCGACAGCCTGGGCCGCTGGCGCAATGGAGAAGACATCACATGGTCAACAGTTGGCAGTCAGTTTTTGGAGTCCGTGCCGCGGGTTTGAGCGAGCACCCGCGCGCGCGCCGGTGGATCAGGGCAGTGGCGATCTGCGCGACGGCGTGGTCGTTGACGGCCTGTGGTGGCGGTGGCTATGCCGACGCCGCAGGCAATTTCAACATCGGCATCACCGTTGGCGGCCAATTCGTCAGCGAGACACCGGTGGCCTCAGGCGGTTCGATGAATCTGGTGGTCCGTGCCGGTCAGTCCGTGGTCTTCGATGCGGGCGAGCCTGCAGTCTGGACCCTGTACGTCGGCGGTACTGCCGTCAGCGGCGGGGCCCAGGTGTACTACGAGGGCGCCAACATCAGGGCCACCGTCTTGAGCCGGTCGAGCCTTGCTGTGGACACGTATGCGCCCTACCTGCTGCCGGCGGCGATCCCGATCACGCTGGTGGCGACGTCCACCTACGATTCAGCCCAGGTGGCGACGGTCAATCTTCTGATCACCAATTAGGGCAATGCTGCCTTAGCCGCAAGTTGCGGTCGCGCCATGGGTTCGCAAGGGCCGGCGACGGTGCTTTCACCTTGGCGCCCTGCGGCGAACCCGCTCAGCTCAGCATCGGCGTCAAGTGCGGATCGCCCTTGGCCATGGCGCGGCGGTAGGCGGGCCGCTCGCCGATGCGCTGCAGGTAGGCGAGGATGTTGGGATAGGGCGCGAGCGCGACCGGCTGAAAGAGCCGCATCGTGGTGAGCGAGAACACGGCCATGATGTCGGCCGCCGTGAACTCGCCGCCCGCAAGATAGGGCGCCGCGCCGAGTCGGGCCTCGACGAGTGCCATCACCCGGTCCAGCCGGCCCTGCACCGACACCAGCACCGGGTGATCCGCGGCCAGTTTCGCGCGGCTCATCACCATGAGGCGACCCATGACCGGCTGCAAGTTGCCATTGGAAAAATGGAACCAGTAGAGAAAGGCCGCGTAGTCAGGATGCGCAGGGCCGAGCTTGAGACGGCCGCCGCCGTGTTTGACGATGATGTATTCGACGATCGCGGCCGATTCAGCCAGCAGCAGATCACCGTCCTCCATCACTGGCGCCGCACCCAGCGGATGCAAGGCGTTGAGTGCGGGCGGCGAGAGCATGGTGACCGGGTCGCGCGTGTGCTGCGCCAGCGCGTAGGGCAGGCCCAGCTCTTCACAGAGCCAGACGATGCGTTCAGATTGGGAACGGCCGAGGTGGTGGATTTTGAGCATGGGGTCCAACGGGGTTGAAGTCCCGGCGGGCGCGCCGGTGGCTTGAGAAGGGGGTGCGGCCTGGACTTTTATGGCGCAGGAAAGTCAGCGCCGATCGTCGTCGACTCCCAGGCGTCGAAATCGCCGCGCATGCGCTCGAGCTTCTTGCGGGCCAGGTCGAGCGCCGTTTTGCCGAGCACGAGGCGCTGCGGCGGCGTGTCTGACAGCGCCGCGTCGATGATGGCTTGGGCGGCGCGGACCGGGTCGCCGGCCTGGCTGCCGCTGCGTTCGGCCGTCTGCTTGCGGCGTTCACCCGCGGTGGCCGCATAAGCGTCGATCTGGATCGCCGATTGCTTGATCGACTGCCCCGCCCAGTTGGTTCGGAACGGCCCCGGTTCGACGATCAAAACACCGATGCCCAGCGGCTTCAACTCGATGGCCAGCGACTCCGAGATGCCTTCGACGGCGTACTTGGTGCCGTGGTAGTAACCGGTGGCAGCGAAGCTCGTCAGACCCCCGATCGACGAGACATTGATGATCAGGCCGTTGCCTTGGCTGCGCAGGGTCGGCAGCACCGCCTTCGTCATGTCGATCAAGCCGAACACGTTGGTCTCGAACATCGCACGCACGGCCTCGTCTTCGCCCTCTTCGATGGCGGCAAGGTAGCCATAACCCGCGTTGTTGACGAGCACATCAATGCGTCCGAACCGACGCAGCGCTTGATCGACCACCTGGCGAACCTGGGCCGGGTTGTTGACGTCGAGCGCCAGCACGAGCGCGCGTTCACCATGGCCTTCTGCAAGGTCCGTTACCTGGTCTGGGTTGCGGGCCGTGATCACGGCCCGCCAGCCCCTTGCGAGCACGAGCTTGGCGAGTTCGCGACCGAAGCCGGTTGAACAACCGCTGATCAGCCAGACGGGATCGGTTCGATTCATCATCAGAAAAACTCCAAAGGGGTTGAATGCCGCGGCGCGGCGGGTCTGTCCTGGTGCTTCAGTCGGCCTGGGCCGGCCGCGTTGCCGCCGGCACCAGCGCCAGCCGCAGCGCGGCCGCGCAGCAGGCCATCGCCGCCCACTGCGTAGGCCCCAGCGGCTCGCCGTGCAGCAGCGCGCCGGTGATCATCGCCACCACCGGCACCAGGATCGACGACAGCCCCGCGACCGTGGTGGGCAGCAGCCCGACGATGGTGAACCAGGCGACGTTGCCGATGGCCATCGGCACCAGCATGATGTAGGTGATCAGCAGGATGCTGGTCCACGAGGGCATGAACCAC
>JAYVDE010000080.1:0-7580 GCA_043749575.1 Burkholderiaceae bacterium
ATCTCCATGCACGCCCGAGGTCGCGCAGCGGCACAGCGGGTTCATGGTCGGTGGCACCTCGCCGTTCGGCTTGCGCAAGGCGATGCCGGTGTACTTGGAAGAGACGGCGCTCGCGCTGGAGCGCATCTGCATCAACGGCGGGCGCCGCGGGTACCTGGTCGGCATTGCGCCGAAGGTCTTGATCGACTTGCTCGGCGTCAAGCCAGTCAACTGCGCGCTTTGAGAGCCGCGTCGCGGCAGGGCGCAAAATAGCGCCCGCCCCGCATCCACGCAACGCCGCCGCCCGCTCATGCAGACCCTCTACCCCGCGCTCGCCACGATCGCCGCCTACCTGATCGGCTCGCTGTCGTTCGCCGTGATCGTCAGCCGTGTGATGGGGCTGAACGACCCGCGCAGCTACGGCTCGGGCAATCCGGGTGCGACCAACGTGCTGCGCTCGGGCAACAAGGGCGCGGCCGTCGTGACGCTGCTGCTCGATGCGTTGAAGGGCTTTGTGCCGGTGCTGATCGTCACGCAGTTCTCGTTCGAACTGGGTTTCGAGGACACCACGATCGCCTTTGTCGGCGTCGCAGCCTTCCTGGGTCACTTGTTTCCGGTGTTTTTCCGCTTCCAGGGCGGCAAGGGCGTGGCCACTGCCGCCGGTGTGCTGCTGGCCTTCGAGCCGCTGCTGGGCGGGGGCGTGCTGCTGACCTGGATCGCGGTGGCCGCGGTCTTGCGCTACGCGTCGCTGGCTTCGGTGGTGGCCGCGGTGGTGGCGCCGTTCGGCATGTTGCTGTTCTTCGACCGGCCAATCATCGCGCTGGCCGTGTCGGTGATGAGCCTGCTGCTGATCTGGCGTCACTGGCGCAACATCGTCAAGCTGCTCGCCGGCAAGGAGTCCCGCATCGGCGACAAGGCCGAAGCAAGCGATCCCGGGCGCAAGCGCCGCCGCCGGGTGCGTCGCCTGCACGACGACGCGTCGCCCGACACGCAACACCCACCCCGTTCCAAAGGAAATTGAACACCATGGTCCAGCGATTCGATGTCGGCGTCCGCATGTCGGAGATGGCCGTGCACAACGGCGTTTGTTACCTGTCCGGTCAGGTTGCGGTGGAAGGTGCGCCCGATATCGGCGGCCAGACCCGCGAGGTGTTGGCCAACATCGACGCACTGCTGGCCCGTGCCGGCACCGACAAGAGCCGCATCCTGCGCGCGCAGATCTTCCTCGCCGACATCGCCGACTTTCCCGGCATGAATGCCGTCTGGGACACCTGGGTCGAGCCCAACCACACGCCGCCGCGCGCCACCGTGCAGGCCGTCCTGGCCAAGCCGCAGTGGAAGGTGGAGATCGTCGTCACCGCGGCGCTGTAGGCCCCGCTGCCGGGCGGCGGGCCGGGCCCCTTTGGCAACCGCAGCCACGATGGTTACGCGCCGCTCGCTGGTCGGCCTGGTGGCACTCGTGCTGGTGGTCAGCGGCGCTGCGCAAGGGTGGCGCGAGCACCAGGCGCGGCAGCTGGGCCGTGAACTGGCGCAACTGGCACGGCCGGGCGACATCACGATGATGTCGTCGACTACTTGCGTGTTTTGCAAGCGCGCCCGGCAGTTCATGACCGCGCAGCAGGTGCCGTTCATCGAATGTTTCATCGAGACCGACGCTCGCTGCGCGCAGCGCTACGAAGCGCTGGGTGCCCGCGGCACGCCCACCCTGTTGGTGCGGGGCCAGCTGCAGCTGGGCTTCAGCGCGCCGGCGGTGCGTGACCAGTTGCGCGCACTGCCCGCCCGGCCCGGTGCCTGACGGTCAGGCCCGCGCTGACGGCCCAGCCGTCGGCGTGCGGGTGGTCAAAGCCCCAGCCGCGATAAATCGCCACTGCCTTGCCGCACCAGGCGCGGTTCGTCGTCAGTGAGGTCGATCACGGTCGTCGGCGCCATCGGGCAGGCGCCGGCGTCGACCACCGCGGCCACCAGCTTCTGGAAGCGCGCGCGGATCTCCTCGGGGTCGTTCAGCGGCTCGGTCTCGCCGGCGGCGATCAGCGTGGTGGCCAGCAGCGGCTGGCCCAGCTCGGCCAACAGGGCTTGCGTCACCTTGTGCTGCGGCACCCGCAGCCCGATGGTGCGGCGCGCCGGGTGCGACAGCCGCCGCGGCACTTCCTTGGTGGCCTCCAGGATGAAGGTGTAAGGCCCCGGCGTGCCCAGCTTCAACAGCCGGTACTGGCGGTTGTCGACGCGGGCGTAGCTGGCCAGCTCCGACAGGTCGCGGCACAGCAGCGTGAGGTGGTGTTTGTCGTCGACCTGGCGGATGCGGCGCAGCTGTTCGGCGGCGGTCCTGTCATCGAGATGGCAGACCAGCGCATAGCTTGAATCGGTGGGCACCGCACAAACGCTGCCGCCGTGCAGCAAGGCCACCGCCTGCTTGATCAGGCGTGGCTGCGGGTTGTCGGGGTGGACTTCAAAGTACTGCGACATGAGGCTGGGGCGGGCAAAGTGCGGGGCAACTCAGCACTCTACCCTCGTTCGTTCTTGCGGGTCCCCGGGACCACTCGCGGGCGGAAGGCCCGCGTCGAGCCGCCGCTGGCTGCGTCAGGCCAAGACTGGCGCACGTTGGCGCAGCAGCTGCCACACCGGCTGCAGCGTGCCGGGCAGGTCGGGCAGGGCGCCCAGATCGATGCGGCTTTCCTCGGGTGAATGGAAATCGCTGCCGCGAGACGCCAGCAAGCCGAATTCTTGCGCCATCGCAGTGTATTTGAGGGCGTCGGCAGCGCCATGGCTGCCGGTCAACACCTCGACACCCTGACCGCCGTGGGCCTTGAACTCAGAGAACAGCGCAAATTCTTCATTGACGCTGAATTTGTAGCGGCCCGGGTGGGCGATGACTGCCACGCCGCCGGCGCCGGTGATCCAGCCCACGGCATCGCCCAGGCCAGCCCAGCGGTGGGCCACGAAACCCGGTTTGCCATCGGTCAGGTAGCGGCGGAACACCGAATGGGTGTCGGCGCAGACGCCGGTTTCTACCAGCCAGCGCGCGAAGTGGGTGCGCGACACCAGCGCGGGGTTGCCGACATAGCGCTGGGCGCCTTCGTAGGCGCCTTGGATGCCCGCCTTGGCCAGGCCATCGGACATCGCCTGCGCACGGACCAGCCGGCCGCTGCGGGTGAGGGCCAGGCCGGCGAGCAGATCGGCATCGTCGGCGTCGAAGCCCAGACCGACGATGTGCACGGTCTCGCCGGCAAAAGTGACCGAGATTTCAACGCCGTTGACGAAGGGCAAGCCCAGCTCAGCGGCGGTGGCGGCGGCTTCGGCCAGACCGCTGACTTCGTCATGGTCGGTCAGGGCCCAGAGTTCGACGCCGTTGGCATGCGCCCGTCTGGCCAGTGCGGCCGGGCTCAGGGTGCCGTCGGAGCAGCGGGAATGGGAGTGGAGGTCAGCGTTGAGTAAATGCACAGTCGTAGTTTCGCAGCCCGGAAGATGCCACGCTGACGCAGGGGAGACGAGACGCGCACTTCTGCGCGCGCGGCGCGGCCGCGATGGCCTGCCCGCGCCGCTTGCCCAAGCTGCAGCGCAGCCCCGACCTCAGCCTACAACCACGCGCACGGCCGGGCGTTGCGGCTCGGGCTCGGAATCAAAGCGCTCGAAACCCGTGTAGCAGAGAAAGTGTCGGTTGGCGGCGCGGCCAAACAGGGTCATGCCCAGCTGCTCGGCCAGGCCATGGCCCATCGCGGTGGCGCCGTTGCGCGACACGATGATGGGCACCCCCATCTGGGCCGACTTCATCACCATCTCGCTGGTCAGGCGGCCGGTGGTGTAGAAGGTTTTATCGGCGCCTGGCACGCCATGCAGACCCATCCAGCCGGCGATGGTGTCAATAGCGTTGTGGCGGCCCACGTCTTCGACAAACACCAGCAACTCGCAAGGAAACGCCGAGCCGCCCCCAGCTTCCTGGCTGCCCCTCGGCGGGGCGGGCACGGCCGAGCAGTGCCTTGGGGGGCTGGCGGTCATGAACAGCGCACAACCGTGCACCGAGCCGGCCTTGCGGTGGATGCTGTTGCGCTGGCGCATCTGCTCCAGCAGCGCATGCAAGGTGCTCTGGCGGATGCGCGCGGTCGCCACATCGGGCAGTCGCACGCTGCCTAGCTGCGACATCATGTCGCCGTAGACCGTGCCTTGGCCGCAGCCGGTGGTGACCACCCGGCGCGCGGTTTTGGCCGCCAGGTCGGCGATGCCGGCGTGGGTCTTGACGGCGGCGGCGCCGACGTCCCAGTCGACGGTGATCGACTCGACCTCGGCGACATCGGCCACCAAGCGCTGGTTGAGCAAGTAGCCCAGCACCAGCAGCTCGGGCGAGGCGCCCAGCGTCATCAGCGTGACCAGCTCCCGCTTGTCGACAAACACCGTCAGCGGCCGTTCGGCCGGGATGTGGATCGCTCGCCGCTCACCGTATTCATCGAGCACGCTGACCTGGCGCAGCAACTCGCCCTGCGCGGCCGTCAGCCGTGGTGCACCCGCCACCGGCGGCCTGGCGCCGGGTGCGTCAAAGGCCACGGGCGCGGGCGCGTCGGCCACCACGCCGGCAGGGTCGCCAGCCGGCATTGCTGCGGCCTGCGCAAGAGCTTGGGCGACGGCCATGCGGTCGGCAGCCTGGTTTACTTCTTCGCCGGCAAGTCGGCCGCCGGGGTCAAGCTGCTGGGCGGAGCCTTGGCGGTCGCCGTCGGCGAATGTGCGCCCGCCGCCTCGATCGGCGGCTTGACCTCGGGCGGCGCCAGGCTGAACGGGCCGGGGTCGCCGCAGGCCGGAGTCTCGACCGGGGCGGTCACGGCCTTGCCGCTGCGTTTGACTGCGGCCAGGTGGATCCCGGCCACTCGGTCCATGGCCAAGCACAGCTTGTAGCTGTCGACCTTGCCGGTGTGGCCGGTCCTGGCTGCGGCCTCGGCGGCTTTGGCCTTGGCCTCGTCGCTGGGTGCGGGCAGCTTGGCTGACACGGGCAGGGTGGTCAGGCAGCCCAGCAGGCCGAGCAGCGGAAGCAGGGAGGTGTTGGTCATGGCAAATTCCTGGCGAGGCAAGCGATCAAGCGACGGGATGTGGTCAAGGCCGGTCGATCAAGGCGGGGTGATCAAGGATGAGCAGCTCAAAGCTGCGCGGCCGTGCCGCCCAGCGGGCTGCCCGCTGGGCTTGAGCGCTGGACGGGAATCTTGCCGGCCTGGATGTCGTCCAGCCACAGCGCATGGTGCTCGTGGGCCCAGGCTTCGTTGACATAGCCCCGTCGCATCGCCTGGTAGGCCCCCTTCATGCCGATCGTGCCCATGTAGATGTGGCCAGCGAACATGGCCATCATCAACAGGGCCGCCACGGCATGCACCATGTGGGCGATCTGCATGTCGCCGCGCAGGTAAGCCAGGCCGGGCAGCAGCTTGTCGAGCACCAGGCCCGAGACCACCACCACCGAGCCCAGCAGCAGCACACCGCCCCAGAACACGACTTTTTCGCCGGCATTGAAGCGGTGCGACGGCACGTGTTCGCCGCCGAACATGCCGCCGGCCCGCCGCACCCAGGTCAGGTCATGCAGTTTGGGCAGGTTGTCTTTCAGGAAGGTGCAGAAGACGATGACCAGCGAGACCGCAAACAGCGGCCCGGCAAAATTGTGGGCCGTCTTCAGCGCGTAGCTCAGGCCGCCGAACAAGGTGCCGCCGATGATCGGCAACAGGAAGAATTTGCCGAAGGCCATCACGATGCCCGACACCGCCAGCGTGACGAAGGCGATCGCGTTGGTCCAGTGGGCAGCACGTTCCAGCGGGGTGAAGCGTTCGATCGCCAGGCCGCCGTCGGGATGCTCGTGGCCCAGTGCGCCGCGCTTCCAGTAGAACAGCCCGATGGCGAGGGCCACGATCAGCAGCAGGGCGCCACCGTAGGGCAGGATCCATTGATTGCGCACTTGGCGCCAGGCCTCGCCGGCACTGGCCAGGCGCGAGCCGGGGTACTGCACAAACGACTGGATCAGCACGCCCTGTTCGGCGCCCGGCAAGTTGCTGATGCCCGCGGCATTGCCCGATTCGCGCACCGCCCGCCAGAACGGCGCGTTGTTGCCCGGCTGGCTGACACCACGCTGGGCATTGTTGTCATTGAGACCGGGGCCGGCCGGCGCCACGAAGCCAGCGGGCGGGCCCTTGGCGCTTTCAGTGGCGGGCGTGGTGGCTGGGGCTGCGGCTGGAGCGGTGGCCTGGGCGCCGCAAGTGTTGGCGGCCAGCGCCAGCGCGGCGGTGGCCAGCAGGTGTTTGATCAGGGCGGACATGGCGGCTCCTGGGGCGCTGCGGCGCAATGGGAAGGTGTGGAAGGTGTGGAAGGTGTGGAGGGTATGGCGGCCACGGCAGGGGTGCGCCAAGGCTCAAGGCTTGGCCGGTGCGCGCGAGTATTCGTTCTGGCCTTGGGAGCGGGTCTTCAGCTGCTCCTCCCAACTGGCCTGATCGCCTGCCTTCCAGCCTGCTGCGGTGTAGCCGGGCTGCGCGCCTTCCCAGGGCTTGGCGTCGAACTTCTTCGTGGCTGCGGTCTGCGCCTTCTCGGCACAGGCCGAGATCAGCAGTGCGGTGACCAGCAGGCCCAGCGTGAAGGCGCCCCTCATGATTTGGTCGCGCCGGCCTTGGGCTGTGCGCTGCCACCGGCCGGCTTGCCGTAGGCCGTGCCCCAGCCCCAGACCTCGCTGCCCTTGCCTCGGGTGAGCACGCGGGTGCGGAAGATGTCGGCCACCACATCGCCATCGCCACCGATCAGCGCCTTGGTGCTGCACATCTCGGCGCAGGCTGGCAGTTTGCCTTCGGCCAGCCGGTTGCGGCCGTACTTCTCAAACTCGGCCTCGCTGCCATTGGCCTCCGGGCCGCCGGCGCAGAAGGTGCACTTGTCCATCTTGCCGCGCAGGCCAAAGGTGCCGTTGGTCGGGAACTGCGGCGCGCCAAACGGGCAGGCGTAGCTGCAGTAGCCGCAGCCGATGCAGATGTCCTTGTCGTGCAGCACCACGCCCTCATCGGTGCGGTAGAAGCAGTCGACCGGGCAGACCGCCATGCAGGGCGCATCGCTGCAGTGCATGCAAGCCACCGAGATGCTCTTCTCGCCGGGCACACCGTCGTTGAGGGTGACCACGCGGCGCCGGTTGACGCCCCAGGGCACCTCGTGCTCGGCCTTGCAGGCGGTGACACAACCGTTGCATTCGATGCAGCGTTCGCTGTCGCAGATGAATTTCATGCGGGCCATTGAAAGGTCTCCAAGAGTTGGGGAGCGTAGCGAGCGGGCGTCAGGCTAGGCGGACGGCGCGCAGGAACCGGAACGTACTGGAGGTACGTGAGGATTGCGAGCACCGGCCAACGACGCATCACGCCCGCGCAGTAGCTCATGCCGCCCTCTCGATCTGGCAGACCGTGGTCTTGGTCTCCTGCATCATCGTCACGCTGTCGTAACCGTAGGTGGTGGCGGTGTTGATCGCCTCGCCGCGGATCACCGGCATGGCGCCAGCGGGGTAGTAGGGCGCCATGTCCATGCCGCCCCAGTGGCCCGAGAAGTGGAACGGCATCCACACCGTCTCGGCGTCGACCCGTTCGGTGACCATTGCCTTCATGCGCAGG